>VBJP01000117.1:0-7131 GCA_005880165.1 Chloroflexota bacterium
ATGCTCATGAACAATCTCGACCCCGAGGTCGCCGAGGATCCGGACCACCTGATCGTGTACGGCGGGACCGGCCGCGCCGCGCGATCCTGGGAGGCGTTCGACGCGATCGTCCGGGAGCTTCGCGGGCTCGGCGACGACGAGACGCTGCTCGTCCAGTCGGGCAAGCCGGTGGGCGTCTTCCGCACGACCCGCGACGCGCCTCGGGTGCTCATCGCGAACGCCCTGCTGGTCCCGCACTGGGCGACGTGGGACCAGTTCCGCGAGCTCGAGCGCGCCGGACTGACGATGTACGGCCAGATGACCGCAGGCTCGTGGATCTACATCGCCACGCAGGGGATCGTCCAGGGCACCTACGAAACCTTCGCGGAGCTGGCCCGCCAACATTTCGGCGGCTCGCTGGCCGGCACCACCACCCTGACCGCCGGCCTCGGCGGGATGGGAGGCGCCCAGCCGCTGGCTGTGACCATGAACGAGGGGGCCGTGCTGGCCGTCGAGGTGGATCCGCAGCGGGCCGAGCGACGCCGCGCGGCGGGCTACGTGGACGAGGTCACGACGGACCTCGAGGAGGCGATCGCCGCCGTCGACCGGTGGCGCGCCAACAAAGAAGCGCGCTCGATCGCCCTCGTCGCCAACGCGGCTGACATCGAGCCGGAGCTGGTCCGGCGCCGATGGCACCCTGACGTGGTGACCGACCAGACCAGCGCGCACGATCCGTTAGGCGGGTACGTCCCCGCCGGGATCTCGCTCGGCGAAGCGCTGGCGCTTCGCGCATCGGACCCGGACGGGTACGTCCATCGGTCCATGGACTCCATCGCCGCGCACGTGCGCGCGATGCTCGCCTTCCAGCGCAGCGGCTCGGTAGTCTTCGACTACGGCAACAACATCCGGGCCCAGGCCCGCGAAGCGGGCGTGGAGGACGCCTTCGACTTTCCCGGATTCGTGCCGGCCTTCATCCGGCCCCTCTTCTGCGAAGGAAAGGGGCCGTTCCGCTGGGCAGCCCTCTCCGGCGAGCCGTCCGACATCCTCAAGACCGATGCCGCCTTGATGGAGCTCTTCCCGACCGATGTCAGCCTGCACCGATGGCTGCGCCTGGCCGAGGACAAGGTGCCCTTCCAGGGCCTGCCGGCCCGCATCTGCTGGCTCGGCTACGGGGAGCGCGCCAGAGCCGGCCTGCGGATCAACGAGATGGTGCGCTCAGGCGAGCTGGCGGCCCCAATCGTCATCGGGCGCGACCATCTCGATGCCGGCTCGGTCGCCAGCCCGTACCGCGAGACGGAGGGGATGCGCGATGGGTCTGACGCCATCGCCGACTGGCCGGTCCTCAACGCCCTGCTGAACACGGCGGCCGGAGCGACTTGGGTGAGCGTCCACCATGGCGGCGGCGTGGGCATCGGCTACAGCCTGCACGCCGGGATGGTGATCGTCGCCGATGGCACCGAAGACGCCGCCGCCCGCCTCGAGCGCGTGCTGACCGCTGATCCCGGGATGGGCGTGATCCGACATGCGGACGCGGGCTACGAGCGCGCCATCGAGGTAGCCCGCGAGCGCGGGATTCGCATCCCGATGCGCGACGCGTCCGAATAGCCCCCGCCTGACGCCACGCATGACCCGGGGCTTCGACCCTGAAGCGCCGCTTCCCGGCGCGCCAGAGCCGTGGGCCGCGTCCTCGATGCCGGAGCTTCGACCTGGTCCGCCCTACCTGATGACCGAGATGATCGCCGCCGAACCCGCGCTGGCCGCCCGGTTGGCGCAGCGCGCGGCTGATGATCCAGCGGTGCGTGCCGTGGTGAGCGCCATTCGTGACACTGCGGGTCGCAAGCAGCCGATCACCACGACCGGATGCGGCACGAGCGAGCATGCCGCGATGGCCGTTGCCGCGCTGCTGGCAGATGCTGTCGGTCCGCAGCAGGCGCACCTGGTGCGCGCCGGCCAGGCGCTCGACATCGTCCGGCAGCCGCAGGCGGGCGGCTTGTTGATCGGGTTCTCTCACGAGGGCGGCACCTGGGCCACGAACCAGGCGCTGGCGCGCTCCCGCCTGGCAGGCGCCCGAACCGCGCTCGTGACGGTCAGCCGCAGATCACCCGGCGCTGCGGTCGCAGAGCTGGTCGTCGAGACGACGGAGCAGGATCAGAGCTGGTGCCACACGGTGGGTTACCTGTCCCCCGTAGTCGGCGGCGCGACCCTCGCAGGCGCCCTGGCCGGGCATGCACTCGACCCGGTCGCTCTGCGGGCATTGCTGGAGATCGCGACGGACCCGAAGGAAGCCGAATGGGCAGCCAGCCGCCTGGCTGGGTGCGCCCGCCTCATCGTGGCCGGGGCGGGCATCGACCTCGTGTCGGCCCGCGAGCTGGCGCTCAAGATCGAGGAGGGTGCCGGCCTGCCGGCAACCGCGCTCCATACCGAGACGGTTCGCCACGGCCACCTCGCCGCGGCCGGGCCGGAGAGCGGCATCGTCCTGGTCCTCACCGATGCGGAGCCTGACGGCGAGCCGGTGCGCGAGCGAGCGAGGGCGGTGCTGCGCTCCGCGCGAGCCCTGCAGTTGCCGGCGGTTGCCGTCCTCGGTGCACGGGTGGGTGCGGACGTTCCGCTCGAGCTGACCCCCGCTGGACGGTTGACCGCTCCCGAGGCGAACCAGATCGCACCCCTCTCGGAGGCCATCCTGGGTAGCGCGATCCCCCTCCAGCTCCTCGCGGAGCGGCTGGCGCGAGCCAGGGGCCGCAATCCGGATCCCATCGGCCGCGACGACTCGAGGCAGGCCTCTGCGGCTGACGCCTAGTCCGTCGACCTGAGACGCTGCACCAGACGCACGTAGAACCGCAGGTTGTGCAGCGTGGCAAGCCGCTCAGCGCTCGTGTCGCCGACCTTGAAGAGATGGTGGAGGTAGGCGCGGCTATAAGTCCGGCAGGTAGGGCAGTCACAGCCGGCCTCGAGGGGCTCGCGGTCCGTCCGGTATCGAGCGTCGAGGATGTACACCGCGCGGAAGAAGGCAGCGCCGGGCCGAGGCAAGCGCTCGGGATAGCCGGCACGGAACGCGTACAGGCGCCCATGCCGCGCGTCGCGGGTCGGCAGGGCGCAGTCGAACAGCGAGTAGCCGAGCGGAAAGGCGCTGACCAGGTGATCCGGGCGGCCGATCCCCAGCCCATGCTTGGTGGCAGCCTCCGGCAAGGCCTCGACGACCCAGCGCAGCGCATCGGTCAGAAGCAGCCCATCCGCACCCAAGGGCCATCCGCCGAAGCCGTAGCCGTCGAACCCGATGCGCGCCAGCTCGGCCGCGCACCCGCGCCTCAGCGCTTCGTCGCCCCCTCCCTGGACCACGGCGAAGATCTTCGGCGGCACATGCCCATCGCGCAGCTGTCCTGCCAGGCGATCGAACTCCTCGCGTGATCGGCGCGCCCACGCGACAGTACGCTCCACGCTGCGCACCTGATCGTCATATGGGGCCTCGGCATCGGTGCAGTCGTCCAGGCAAACCACCACGTCCGACCCGAGCTGGAACTGGAGCTGCACGACGCGCTCTGGGGTGAGGATCCACTTCTGGCCGGTGGATGGCTCGCGAAAGACGACCTCGTGGTCACGGATCACGCCCCTGGCGGGATCCTGGCGGATCAGCGACCAGACCTGGAATCCTCCAGAGTCGCTGAGCACCGGGCCGCTCCAGCCCATGAACCGATGGATCCCGCCCCCAGCCTGCATCGCGCGAGCCCCGGGCCGACGGAGCAGGTGAAAGGCGTTGACCATGACTCCCTCAACGCCGACGGTCGCGAGATCCTCGCTCGACACGCCGCGCACGCCGGCGCGCGTCGCATCCGGCAGGAAGGTCGGGACCGCGAGCGTTCCCCGCCGCGTGGCGAGAGGCTCAGGCATCCGCGGTGTGCTCGCGACGGAACGTGAGGACCACGACGAGCTCATTGGGTACCGATGCCTCCGTAACACGCTGCACTCGTGGATCGAGATCGCGCAGCAGGGCGTCGAGCCGGCGGCGATAGGTCGTTTCCATTCCGCGGGCGCGGCCGCCGAGCGATCGCGCCGGGAAGCTGACGACCGCGTGATGCACCGTGAGGCTCCGCAGGAGGCGGACGGACGCCGCTGGATCCTGCCGGTCGATAATCGGAACCCGCCTCTGCCTCGTGCGGCTGACCGATCAAGGACAGAAAGGCGTCGACCAGGCGGATGGCCGCGGCGTCGGCGTCGATGGCGTGGTAGTCAGCCGACGCTCGGACCTTCATCCATGGCAGCGCCAGGGGTGCCAGACCGCACCCCAGGTCGATCAGGCTGGCCGGCGCACCGCCGATGGCGTCCCAGATCGTTGTGTAGAACCGATCGAGGAACGGCAGGCGCTCCCTCGTCGAAGCGTGCCGGGCGAGCAGATCGAGGCAGACGGCCCGCAGCTCCCCTCCGGACGGATCCCCCTGGCTGGCAGCGGTCAGCCGCTCGATGTCGCGGTGGATCGCGCCACCGGCGGCGGAGGGACGATAGGCGCCCACCGCCTGATGGAGTCGACGCTTGACGCGCTTGACCGCGTCGTCCGCGCCGCGGGCGCGACGCAGCTCCTCGGATGCGAGGCGCCGCACCACGGCCGGATCGACGGCTCGATAGCGCCGCGACTCGGCCACGCGGACGACAACCGCGCGGACGTCCTCATCCGCCGGCTCGTGCGCGTTCACTCCTGGCCGCCGCGTCGGTGCGCGATCCCGTAGGCCTTTCGGCGCGAGAGGCCAAAGGTCGTGGTCAGGACTGCCATCACCGCGCGTGGCGGAGCTCCCTCGGCCAGGAGCATCGTGGCGGCGTCAACCGCCTGCGCTGGAGCCAGAGGCCGCCCTTCGCGCTGGAGCGCGCGCGGCGCGCCGGCGATGAGCAGCGTGCACTCCCCACGGACGGTGCCCTCCGCTTCCAGGCCAGCGATCAGGGTGGCCAGCGTGCCCCGCTGGTAGCGCTCGTGTGGCTTGGTGAGGTTGCGGGCGAGGCACCCAGAGCGATCACCGAGGGCTGTTCGTGCGTCGCGCAGCGATGCCAGGAGGCGGTGCGGAGCCTCGAACAGGACGAGGGTGGCCGGGTCGGCAGCCAATCCGCGGTAGAAGGACATGCGCGCGCCTGCCGCGCGGGGCGGGAAGCCGCAGAACCGGAAGGGCACGGGCGGCAATGCCGACCCGGCGAGGGAGGTCGTGATCGCCGACGCGCCCGGCAGGCTGATCACGCCGATCCCTGCCTCAATCGTCGCCGAGACGAGCCGGTAGCCAGGATCGCTCAGGACGGGGGTCCCCGCGTCGCTGACCACTGCGACGCTCGCTCCCTGCTGCAGGAGGGCGACAATCTCGGGCACGCGCGCCACCTCGTTGTGGTCGTGCAGAGAGATGCTCCGGGCCTTGAGCCCGTGGGCGCGTTGGAGTGTCAGGAAATGGCGCGTGTCCTCCGCGGCCACCAGCTCGACGGTACGCAGCGTCTCGAGGGCGCGGAGGGTGATGTCGGCTGGATTGCCGATCGGGACCGGGACGAGGTACAGGGTCCCGGTCACGCGCTATTCCCAACAGGGACGGCCATGCCGCCATGCAGCCAGAGCATGCCCGGGAGCGTACATCGGGCTGGCTGGCAGCCGGTGGGCAGTAAGATCGCGACGTGGCGAGCCTGATCGAATGCGTCCCGAACTTCTCGGAGGGACGACGGCCGGAGGTGCTCGCCGAGATCGTGCACGCCATCGGTCAGATCGATGGCGTGACCCTGCTCGATCACTCGCGCGACGAGACGCACAACCGCAGCGTGGTCACCTTCGCGGGAAGCGCGGAGCCGGTGGTGAAGGCCGCCACGGCCGCCGTCGGGCGGGCACTCGAGCTGATCGACATGAGCCAGCACGAGGGAGCGCATCCACGCATCGGTGCGGTCGACGTGATCCCGTTCGTGCCCCTCGGGCACACCCGCCTCGAGGAGTGCATCGACCTGGCGCGGCGCTTCGGGGAGCTGATCGCCAAGCTGTATGACCTGCCGGTCTACCTCTACGGCGCGGCGGCCATGCGGCCCGACCGCAGGCGGCTGGCCGACGTTCGTCGCGGTCAGTACGAGGGCCTCCAGCTCGAGCTCGGAACGAACCCGGACAGGGACCCCGACTTTGGCCCGGCGCGACTCCATCCTCGTGGAGGCGCGGTGGCGGTCGGCGCTCGCAAGCCGCTGATCGCCTTCAACGTGAACCTGGCCACCGAGGACGTGGAGGTCGCTCGCCGCATCGCGGGGGTCATTCGCGAGTCGTCAGGAGGCCTGCTGGCGGTGCAGGCCATGGGCCTGCGCCTCGAGAATCCCGGAGAACGCCCGTCGGCGCAGGTCAGCCTGAACCTCGTCGATTGGGAGGAGACGGGCATCGCAACCGTGGTCAACGAGATCCGCCGCCTCGCACGTGAGGCGGGGACCGATGTCGACCATTGCGAGCTCATCGGCCTGGCACCCACCGCCGCACTCCTCGACGTTGCGGCCGACGCCCTCGGCCTGCGCGAATTCACGCCGGACCAGGCACTCGAGCTGCGTCTGGCGCGTGACCGATAAGGCGGAGGCTTCCGGGGGCGCAGCGACCGGCATGGCAGCGGTCCGGAGCCTCCACAGGCATTGGCTCCTGCGAGGACTCGCCGTGGCAATCGCGGGCCTGGCCGCCTGGGTGCTGATGTGGTCGATCATCCGGCCCCGGGCGGGGTACGACACCCTCTGGTATTCGATGTACGCGTACCAGTACGCGGGCGTCGGGGTCCACGAATCCTGGGATATGAGCTGGCAGCTGGTCCACGAGTATGCAGATCCTCGCCTGCTCGCAACCCTGCGACGCGACTCGTCCGGAGCATGGTGGAGCGGCTGGGACCAGCCTGCGAGGGAGCGATGGGTGGGCCTGTACCGGATGCGTCCGGTCATGCCCCTCGTCAGCGCGGCCGGCTTCCCCCTCCTTGGCCGCGAGGCGCCGCTCTTTGCCAGTGCCGCGGCTGTCGTGATCGTGACCGTTGCTGCAGGGCTCCTGCTCGCGCCGCTGACGGGCTGGCTGGTCGCCGGCCTCTTCCTGGTCCTGACTTTGGGAAACGCCTACCTGGCTCGGTGGCTGGTTGACCTCACCACGGACGGGCTCGGTATCGCGCTGTGGTTTCTGGCGCTGGCGTGCGTTGC
>VBJP01000117.1:7196-19797 GCA_005880165.1 Chloroflexota bacterium
TCCCCGTCACGCTGGCGATCTGCGCGCTCGTCGCTCTCATCGCGCGCTCATCTACCTGGCAGCGGTTTGCAATCGCGGCCGCGGTGACGAGTTTGCCCCTGCTGGTCTTCGCCGTGTATGCGGGAGTCGCGGGCCTTCCATCGTTTGCCGACCAGCTCCAGGACATACCGACCCTGCACTTCAGCAGGCCCGACATCCCGAACCCAATCGGCTTTCTAGTGCACCGAGACGTCGGCATCGGCGCGAGCCTGGTGCGATCCCTGCCAGGCCAGCCGCTCATCTGGGGAAGCGTGCTGGTGGCCGCTGGTGGCTTCGTCATCGCGCGACATTGGTGGACCCTCCCCTTCGCTGTGGCGATCGTCACGCTCCTGCTGCTGCTCGCTGCCCATCCGGTCCTGACCGAGACGGATCGAACCCTCGCCCCGATCTGGCTGAGCCTGAACCTCGGCATCGCGATCTTCGCGGCCAGGACGATGGCCTGGCTCTCTGCGGGATTCGCCGCTCATGAACAGCGTCCGCGATACCTTGCGCACCGCGGTGGAGCGCGCTCGAACCGACGCGGTGGTTTCGGGCGTCCTTCCCGCGGACCAGGCGCCACTCCCGCCGGTGAGCATCCAGCGTCCGGCGCGGGCTGAGCACGGGGACTACGCCACCAACGCGGCGATGCAGCTCGCGCCGGTGGCACGCATTCCGCCGATGCGCATCGCCGAGGCGCTCGTCACCGAGCTGCAGCTTCCTGAGGCGATGGGCACCGCCGAGGTCGCGCCGCCGGGCTTCATCAATATCCGCCTCGAGGCGGGTTGGGTCGCCTCGCAGGTTGGGGCGATCCTCCGGGCGGGAACCGGATACGGGCGAGTCCCGGTCGAGCATCCCCGGTCGGTGAACGTCGAGTTCGTCAGCGCCAATCCCACCGGCCCCCTGACGCTGGGCAACGCCCGCGGAGCGTTCGTTGGGGACCTGCTGTGCCGCGTCCTCGAGGCGGTTGGCCATCGCGTGACGCGCGAGTACTACTTCAACGACTTCAATGCCCAGGTCCGCAACCTGGGTCTCTCCGTCCTCGCCCGCAGGACGGGTGACCCGATCCCGGAAGACGGCTACCGCGGCGAGTACGTCGCAGCGCTGGCGGCGAGCCTGCCGGACGACGTCTGGGCCGCGGCTGCGACCACCAGTGCGGACGCCGGGGAGGTCCTGGGCCGCTGGGCGAGCGAGCGGGTACGCACCGGGATCGAGGAGAGCCTCGACCGCCTTGGGGTGCACTTCGACGTGTGGACTACCGAGGGGTCGCTCTACCGCGACGGATGGGTCGAGCGCGCCGTCGAGGAGCTGCGCAAGGCCGGCCGCGTGTACGAGGAGGACGGCGCGGTCTGGTTCCGGTCCTCGGCCTTCGGCGATGACAAGGATCGCGTGGTGTACCGCTCCAACGGGCAACCGACCTATTTCGCATCAGACATCGGCTACCTGGCCCAGAAGTTTTCGCGTGGTTTCGACGAGCTGATCTACCTGTGGGGAGAAGACCATCACGGCACGGTGGCGCGCAATCGCGCCGCCGCCCGGGCGCTGGGCTTCGACCCGGAATCGGTCCACTGGTTGCTGATGGCCTGGGTGCGATTCGTCAGGGATGGCACCGAGGTCGGGATGAGCAAGCGAGCCGGCGAGTTCGTCACGCTCGACGAGCTGCTGGAGGAGATCGGTCCTGACGCGGCGCGCTGGTTCTTCGGGTCGCGCGCGACCACCACCGGGATCGACTTCGACATCGAGCTGGCGAAGCGTCAGAGCAACGAAAACCCGGTCTACTACGTGCAATACGCCCACGCGCGCTGTTGCTCGATCCTGCGCAACGCCCGGGAGCGCAGCGTCGAGGCCTCAACGGCTGATGCCGCCGTCCTTCTGCGCCACCCTGCCGAGCAGGCGCTGATCCGCGAGCTGCTCCGCTTGCCGGAGGTGCTATCGGATGCGGCCGCCAGGCGCGAGACGCACGAGGTGCCCAAGTACTGCCTGGAGGTGGCGGGCCTCTTTAGCCAGTTCTACCGCGACTGCCGAGTCCTGACCGACGATCCGGAGGAGGCACGCTTCTCCGGAGCTCGCCTCGCCCTCGTCGACGCCGTTCGTCTGGTCCTGGCCAACACCCTGGGGACGCTGGGAATCGCGGCACCCGAGACGATGTAGCGAAAGCCCTACCGGAGCGCGGCGACGGCGCGGTCGACGATCGCTGTGGACGAGGCCTGCACCACGAGCGTCTCGCGATTCGAGAGTGGGACGAGCCGAGCGGCAAGCTTGATGCGTCCCGCGATCCGTTGATAGGTCTTGGCGAACTGCGTGGCGTCGCCGGGCGCGTCCCAGGCCAGGTGCCATGCCACGGCGCTGGCTCCGCCGGGCCCGCTGGCTGCCACCACTCGGTCGCCACCCCACCCCTCGGCGGCGCCTTGGGCCTCATCCTGCGCGACTCCCAGGCCCCGCAGCCAGATGCGGACCATGGCCTCGCCCATGGTGTCGGCGGGCACTTCTCGCCATCCACCGCCGAGCGCGCTGGCCAGCGCCGGCGCCGCGACCTTCACCGGCGCCTGGCGGCTGACGTACTTGTCGTAATGCAGGATCTGCTCGGTCGAGGCCGGGGGCGCGCGGAACGCCGCGTCGACGGCTGACCAGCCTCCTGATGCCACCAGGCGTGCGACGAACTGCGCCCCGGCCGTGTACGGCACCTCCAGCTCGTCGACCATCCAGGCCGGAATGCCGGTCATGTCCGGCACGGGCCCCTGGCTGACGCCCAGCAGCTCTTGCGGCGTCATGTGGTCGATCGCCCAGCGCAGCATCACCGTCGTCGCGTCGCCCTCGACCAGTGACAGCCGTGCCAGGTCGCGGTCGTCCTCACCGACCGCGTAGAGCTGCAGCGAGGCGAGCCTGAATGTCTTGTCCTGCAGCGCGTGCGTGTACTCGTGCGCGTACGTGATCTTCACCCCCGGACCGATTCCACTATCGCTGACGAGGGTCAGGTGCTTGGTCTGATCGTCGTAGAAGCCGATGACCTGTCCACTCAGCAACCGGAGCTGCAGCTGGCCGATGTCCTGGCCGCGCGTCAACAGTCCGAGCGCGCGCAGGAGGACGTTGTCGGCCGCGCGCCTCGCCGGTGGGTAGTCGCGGTCGAAGCGGCCACGCAGCTCCGCCTCCAGCTGTGCACGGGTGACGATGTCGGGCGCGGCCAGGTTGGGCGCGGCGAGCCCGCGCAGGGCGCGCACCTGGGTCTCGATCTGTCCGAACAGATGCGCGTTGCCTGGGCTCGGCGACCCCGCGGTCGATGCCGGCGGGGTGGCGCGGGCCGCGGGCGTGGGGCTCACCAGCGGACCCAGAGCGATCCCCACGCCCGTTCCGCGCAGCGCCAGGACGGTGACCGCCAACAGGACCAGGAGGATGGTGGCGACGGCCACCGCGCGAGGGAGGAGACGCCGCATGGGCGCGCATTGTCGCACGCACATCGGCCACTCTCCGGAGGGCAAATCGGCGCCTTGAAGATTCAGGTTTCTTTACGGCGGCCGGTGTTTGACGTTCACATCGGCCTTCTAGTCTTCAGCCTGCGAGTTGGAGATCCACACGGGTTTCTACCTCCACCCTCCCTCCTTCGAGCGCCGGTGTCATTGGGCGGGCACCGGCGCTCGTGCGTTTCCGTTAGCATCGGTCAACCGATGGAGATCACCTGGTACGGCCGCGCCTGCTTCCGGCTGCGGGGACGCGACGCGACCGTCATCGCCGACCCGTGTCCCCCGGCGACCGGCTTCGTGGCGGGCAAGCACGACGTCGACCTGCTGACGATCTCCCACGAGCATCCCGACCACACCTACACCCGGTCCATCACCGCCCGGCTGACCCTGACCCGACCCGGCGAGTACGAGTTCAGGGACCTGCTGATCATCGGGATCCGGACCTTCCACGACGGCGAGCGCGGCGCGCAGCGTGGGGAGAACATCGTCTTTGCGGTCGAGATCGACGGGGTGCACGTCTGCCACCTCGGGGACCTGGGCCACCTCCTGACCGAGGAGCAGCTCGCTGAGCTGGGCCCCATCGACGTGCTGCTGGTCCCGGCCGGCGGTCAGTTCACGATCTCGCCGGCCGAGGCGGCCGAGGTCGTGGCCCAGGTGAGCCCGCGGATCGTGATTCCGATGCACTACGCGGTCAACGGGGGGTCGGCAGACCTGTTGGGCCCCGAGAAGTTCCTACACGAGATGGGCGCCGCCGACGCCTCTCGCCAGCCGAAGGCCCAGGTCACGCCCAGCAACCTCCCGGAGGAGACCCAGGTCGTCCTGCTCGAGGCGCGCGGCCGGACCGGCTGAACCGGGCAGACTGGCGACTGGGACCTTCGTACTAGCGCTGACCGGGTTGTGTTGTCCCGGCGCAACAAGAATGACACTAGGTCCTTACTAGTCCGCACAAATCCCAACCAACTCCGAATCCACTGGTACTAGTCACGAGCAGGACTCGACGGTATTCTGTCCGCTCTCCAGGGGGTTGGTGGAGTTACTCCACCGACGGATTGGACTTATCAACGAGGTATTCCGGCTGTGTATCGACAGACCCAAACTCTGACAAGACCGGCGCTGCGGATGACGCTCGCCGTCGCTGCCATCGCAGCGCTGCTGATATCGCTCGTGGTGGCCATTCGGCCAGCTCTGGCGGTCGACAACTTCAACCCGGGCCAGAACGGCCACCCGACGAATGGCCCCTATTCCGACCTCAAGGGCGGAGCGGCGTCGTTCACCTTCGAGCAGAACGCGATCCTGTTCTGTGATGCCAACGACACCGCCGGAAGCTTCACCTTCCACATCGAGTATTCCGTCACCGGAACCCTCGACGCGGGTGCGACGCTCGTCGTCTACCTCTCGCCGAACCAGGGCGCCATCAATGGGAACGCTGGCAACGACGAGGCCGGCTACATCGCCCAGGTCGAGTCGAACTACACCGTTCTGGACATTGGTGGACTTTCGGGAACGGGAACGCTGGATGTGGACCTGGACGTGACCCATCCGTTCCAGCTGTCGAGCGGTGGCGTTCTCGGAGTTATTGCTACCGAAGCTGACAAGACCGTCGTCTCCAATTCAAAGACGAACTCGCTGAACTGCACCGAAGCCCAGTCGACGCCGACCCCGACGCCGACGCCAACCCCAACCCCCACGCCGACGCCAACCCCGACGCCGACGCCAACCCCGACGCCGACGCCAACCCCGACGCCGACGCCAACCCCGACGCCGACGCCCGAGGGATCGGTCCAGGCCGCGACGCCGACCCCGACCCCAACTCTCGCCCCCGAGGGATCGGTCCAGGCCGCGACGCCGGCACCATCGGCCAGCACGCCCAACACTGCCTTCAGTGCACCTGCCTCGACGTCAGGCGGAACGCTTCTGGCCGGGATGCTGTTAATCGTGTCCCTGGTGATCCTCGCAGCTGTCAACGTGAGGACTGCCCGCCGTCGCCGATAGGACGCTCGGCGTAGCCGAATCCTCGTGACTAACGGAGGACCCCGGTTTCGCCGGGGGCCTCCTGGTTCCCTAGCCAATTGGTCCCAGGACCCTCGTTGCGGTCAGTCACCGCTTCTTCAGAACAGTTCTATACCTCACCCCACCAGACGCCCTAACGCGCCCAAAATTGGGGTACAAAAGTACTGGACTTGCTCCGTATACTCGCGGCCCCCTGCACATCCAGGCAGGTTCTCGCCAATCCAGTGATGGCCGGCGGGCATCCCAGAGGTGAACCGAGTCGCAACGACGGGAGGCGGCTCGGAGAGAACGAGTACGAGTCCATCTGATCGGGTCGACGAACTGCCCACGTCGTCAACCGATCCGGAGCCGGATCGACCCCGCCGGCTCATCGGATATCGGCGATAGAGGTAACCGAGCCGCTATCGGTAGACAGACATCGGTCGTGGTCAGACGACCGGAATGCCAAGGGGGCATCCCTGCACATGGAATCCGCATATCCATCCCGGCTTAATCCCTTTCGCGCTCTCCCGGTAGCTTTTGCACTCATCCTCAATGTCGTTGGCCGATTGCCGGAGCATTGACTCGTGCGGCGAACGACGGGATCACCGACTACGCCCAATGTCAGATCGGGAATCCGCGGCCTGCGGATCTCGCGTGTGACGAGGCGTGGACCAACGGCATCCTGAACGCCACCCACAACCAGTACGCCGAGGACGAGGTCGTCCCTCAGCGCCTGCTCCTGGACTTCGGGTCGGCGGGCACGCACACCGTGACGCTCTCGTACATGGCGCGCAAGGACACCGGCTCCATTGTCCACGCCTATGACTACCTCGCGACGTGGAACTACACGTACACCAACGCAGACCGCTGCCAGACCCCGACCGCTACGCCCTGTCTCCCGGGTCCGGCCACCACGTTCCCCATCCCGAGTGATACAACGGTGGTGCCCCCGGGCGGCCCGCAGCCAACGAGCGCGCATGAGCTCCCACAGGCGGCGCGCCAGTTCGTCATGTACGGCGGGGCCATCACCGGAACTTCGGCTATCACGCACGACGTCGCCCCAGCCGCGACCGGCAGCGACTTCGCATCGATCACCGTCACGTTCGACGCCGCGCGATCTGATGGCCAGGTTCAGCTCCTCTTCGGCGGCCACCTGGCCGCGGGCTTCGGCCCTCGTGGGTGGGGCGCAAACCTCGGTGCCGGGAGCATCAATGGCGGGCCCTATCACATCCGCGTCACGGCGGTGGACGGAGCGTCCATCGGCAATCGCGATAACCAGATCATGAGCAACGCGATCACGCCCTTGCCCGGTCTGGCCCTCACCAAGACGACGTCGACCCCAGTCATCACCGCAGGCGATACAGCCTCCTACACAATCAACCTCGCGAACGACGGTGAAGGTGATGCCACCGGCGTGGTCATCACCGACTCGCTTCCGGCTGGTGTGACCTGGACCGATAACAGCGCTAGCTGCACGGTCACCTCAAGCACTCTGAGTTGCGGTCCGATGACGATCGCGGCCCACACGACCTTCTCTGTCACGGTGACCGGCGTCACGGACGCCGGCGACTGCCCTTCCCTGTCGAACACGGCCTCCTACACCTCAACGAACGGCGGCAGTGGATCGACAGCCAGCAACCCGACGGTAATCACCGTCAACTGTCCCGTTCTGGCGATCACCAAGACCCCGGACAACGCGAGCGTTGACGCGGGCGACTCGATTGGCTTCACGATCGAAGTCACCAACAACGGCCCCGGGACCGCCAAAAACGTGACCTTGAATGACCCGCTACCGACCACGACCGGTGTGGGCTGGTCAATCAGCCCCGCTTATGCCGGTCCCGGCACCTGCTCCGTGGTCAGCAACCTCCTGTCCTGCTCGTTCGGCGACATGGCTGCCTCGGCCTCGGCCTCGGTCGTCAGCGACACGAGCAACCAAACCTGCGCCACCCTCAACAACGACGCGAGCGCGAGCGCAGACAACGCGGCCACCGTTCACGCCACCGCTTCGATTGTGGTCAGCTGCCATCCTGACGTCTCGGTCGAGAAGTCGACCACGACGCCGGTCGTCAGCGCCGGTGACCAGGTCAGCTATGACATCACCGTGACCGCCGGTGGGAGTGGTGATTCGACCAACGTCACGCTCACCGACACCCTGCCCGCCAACGTGGCCTGGGATGCTCCCAGTGGGGCCGATGCTGGTGACTGTGCGGTCGCGTCGGCCGTGCTGACCTGCCACTTCGGGACGATGCATCCCGGCGATGAGAAGCACGTCACCCTGACGGGTACGACGAGCGCGGACACCTGCCCAGGCATCGAAAACACAGCCAGCGTCTCCGCAGACGCGGACTCCAACGCGAACAACAACTCGTCTGGGCCGGTGTCGATCACCGTGAACTGCCCGGACCTCAAGGCAACCAAGACGGCTGACAACGCGACCGTGAGTGCCGGCGAGCAGATCGGCTTCACGATCTCGGTCATGAACGACGGCGAGGGCGATGCCCACGACGTCGCGCTCAGCGACCCGCTGCCCGCCGGCTCGCATCTTGACTGGTCGATTGCCAGTCAGCCCAACGGTGATCCGTGCTCGATCAGCGGTGATCCGGGCGCTCAGACCCTGCACTGCGACTTCGGCGCGCTGGCTTCGGGGACGGGCGTTTCCGTCCACATCGTGAGTGGCACCTCTGCCGAGGATTGCGCAACGTTCCCGAATGTTGCGACCGTGACAGCGAGCAACAACGCGACTCTGCAACCGCAGGCGTCGGTCACGGTGGAATGCCCCGGCCTGAACATCGCCAAGATCGCGGCCGAGCCCGCGATCCACGGCGGCGACCAGGCCAGCTTCACGATCGTGGTCTGGAACATCGGTCCGGGATCGGCGCTTAATGCCACGCTCGACGACCCGCTCCCTGCGGGCGAGAGCGGCAGCCTTAGCTGGAGCATCGATCCGGCGTACTCGGGTCCAGGCACCTGCCAGATCACCGGAGCCGCCGGCGCGCAGACATTGAGCTGCTCGTTCGGCGACCTGGCGGCTGGAACGACCAAGGACGAGCCCAGTGCCAGCATCACGGTCGTCGCCACGACCTCGCCTGCTGACAACTGCGCGACCCTTGACAACACCGCCACCGTCGTCGCGGACAACAACCCCTCGCGCGAGGCTTCTGCCTCGATCGAGGTGGTCTGCCCCGCCCTCGTCATCGAGAAGGCGGCGAGCGTTGACGAGGTGCACTTCGTCTTCAACGCGAATGGCAGCCTGAAGTCGGTCACGCCGGCCAACGCCCAGGTCACCTGGACGCTGACCTACACCTTGACCGATGGCCCGGTTACCAACGCGGTGATCAGCGATCCGCTGCCGGACTTCCTGACCTTTGTCAGCGCATCCAACGGCGGGACCTACGACAGCGCCACTCGCACCATCACATGGCACTTCGACTTGCTGAGCTCGAGTGGAACCGTCTCCTTTGTGACCACGGTCGATCAGGACGCTCCTGAGACAGGCCCGATCGTCAACGTCGCCAGCATCATCTCTGACCAGACTCCGAAGGACACCGGCCAGGATCAGGTCCGGATCACGTCGGAGCAGGTTCAGGCGGCGACGCCGACGCCCAAGCCCTCTGTGCCGAACACCGCCGTGGTGCCCGGTCAGAATGGCCAGCCAATCCAGATCCCGATCGAGTTCCTGGTGATCTTCTTCCTCGGCTCGCTCGGCGCTCTGACCCTCGCCAATGTGAAGGCTGTGCGGCGCCGCCGCTAGCCACCGACCGACACGAGGGCCGGCCTCCGGGCCGGCTCTCGGATGGCACCAGCCCCCCTGGCAGGGACGGGGTAGAGGTTCGCCTCTACCCCGTCTTCTGTTGCGGCGCTGCTGGACTAGGCTTGGCCGATGAAGCACTTGCTTCTGGTGGCGACCATCTTCTTGGTCGCGTGCAGCGGACAGCTACCAAAGCCGGAGTGCGATCCGGCTGAGACAAGAGACAGCGTCCTCCGCTGCAACGAAGCGGTGAATGCCGCCTTCCGAGCTCTACCGCACAGCCATCCGCCGATCACCCGGATTCAGTTTGGCTATGGGTCAGTAACGCCCTGGCGAGGGGCCATTCCCTACCCATCGGGTGATCAGCCCGTGTACGGCTATGTGGTCTTCACGTGGGGCGACGGCTCGCGCCGCCAGTACGTGGACCTGACTGTGTGGCGTGGCGCACTCACCGTTGGAACGTTGACCCCTTATGACCGATAGGAGGACATCTCGCCCAGCCAGCGCACGCAGCAGGCCGGGGTCACTGCTGACTCTCCTCACCAGGCCGATCGCTCGCCGTTTCCAGCGCCACGCGACGGAGGCCGCTGCTGGCGCACTTCCTCGCATTGAACGAGGAATGAGTCCGCGGTTACGTGCTGGTCGCTGCCCGGTCTAGTGCGCGTGCGAAGGGAGCTTGGCGCCCGGATCGCTGCTCGGATCCGGGGTTGGCGGGGCGGTCGTCGGCGGGGCGGTCGGGCGCGGGGCCGGCGTGCTCGGAGGCTCCGTCGGCTGGGTGGATGGCGCCGTGGCCGGATTCTGCTTGGATGGGGTGACAGCGGATCCTTCACCCGAGGGCTTGTCCTTGGCGCTCTTCCCATTGTTGGCCTGACTGGAGGTTGCGCCTGTGCCGCCGCCCAGCTGGTTCTCCTGCCCGACGCGACTGCCTTGGTTCGCGCCGGCGCCCGCCCCGGCCGACGCAACGAGCGCCCGCTCGAGCCCGGCTCGTGCCGACGCCGGAGCATTGGCCAACAGCTCGGCGAGGATCTGCGTGTGACGCGCGAGGTGCGCGATCTCATCCGCCGGAAGCGAGGCGCCCATCCCGTGCATCGTCGCGACGGCCCCGTCCAGTTCGTGCTCGGCCAGCGCCACCCTGGTCCAGCTGCCGGCGGCAGCAAGCAGCTCGACTTCGGAGAGACGCTCCTCGACGGCCATTGCCGCGAGCATGGGTCGGACGGAGGGTGGAGAGATCTCCATGCGCAGCTCTTCGACCTGGCGCTTCAGGCCGTAGAGCGGATCGCCAGGCAGGGCACCAGAGGAAGCCGCACCCACCGCCGAAACGGAGATGGCGAGCCCGAGCGACGCGTACAGGGCCGCACGCCCCACGCGGCCCATCTCCGGACGTCGAGGCGCGTGCTTCACCAGCCCCTCGCGCTCGGCGACGTATTGGTTCACGACCCGCCCGCGCAGGCGCCATCGGTACTCGTGCCCCGGCCGCAGGCGTCCGGCGGTGCGGGCGATCATGCGCGCGATGGGATCGTCCGGCTGGACCGACTGCTTGCGGCGCCCAAGGACCTGGTCGATGAACCGCAGCGGGGATCCGATGAGGCTCATGACTCGGTGCCGTTCATGTGTCGTCGCAGCGCCCCGATGGCACGGAACGTCAGCCCGCGAACCGTGCCCGCTCGACGCCCCATCACCCGTGCCGCCTCTTCCGCCGAGAGTCCGGCCACGAAGCGAAGGACGATGGCCTCCTGCTGGTCTGGCGTCAGGTAGGCGATCGCCCGGCGCAGCTCACGGATCTGCTCGCCGCGCAGGCTGATCGCCTCGACCTCGTCGCCGTGCGCCAGATCATGGTCCGGGGCGAGCTGTTCCGTCGGCCGCTCGCGACGAACGTGGTCGATCACCGCATTCCTCGCGATGCGGAAGACCCAGGCGGCGAAGGGACTGCTCCCGGGGCGGTAGCGCGGCAATCCGGCCACGATCCGCTCGAATACCAGTTGGGTCAGGTCCTCCGCGTCCTCACGGCTGTGAATTCGCAGCGCGATGTACCGATAGATCGGCCCGAGCAGCTCGTCATACAGGTGTCCAAGCGCCGCGACGTCCCCGCCCGCTGCCGCTCGCCCGAGGACGTCGAGGCCAGCATTACGACCGGTGACCACCTCCACCGGCGGTGCAGGAGCGGCCCGGCGCTCCACATCGGCGACCGGGCCGTTGATGACGATCTCCAGGGGTCGCTCGCGCATGGGCGGGGAGGGGCACCTCGGGCACGCAGGGGGGCGCTGACGGTTCGCGAACCCTATCATCCGGCGCCCATGGAAACCAGCCCGGCGTTGCCCATCCGCACCGTCGAGAGCTAGATGATCGCGAGCTCCCGTCCCACCGCCTCGAACGCCGCCAGGCAGGTCTCGAGCTCGACGCGCGAATGCTCGGCGGTGACGATGGTCCTCACCCGGCTGCGGTCGTCGGGAACGGTAGGAAAGCCGATGCCCTGGGCGAAGACGCCCTCCTCGAACAGCCGGTCGGACAGCTTCATGGCCAGCGCGCCCTTGCCGACGATCACGGGCGTGATCGGCGTCTGTGAAGTGCCCGTGTCGAAGCCGAGGGCCGTCAGGCCCTGTTTGAAGAAGCGAGCGTTCTCCCAGAGCCGATCGATGAGCTCCGGCTCGCTCTCCAGGACGTCGATGGCTGCCAGGCAGGCTGCGGCCACCGCCGGCGGGGCGGACGTCGAGAACAGGAATGGGCGGGCCCTGTGCTCCAGGATGGTGCGCAGGTTCGCGCTGCCCGCCACGTAGCCTCCGAGCACCCCGATCGCCTTGGAGAGCGTCCCAACCTGGACGTGGACCCGCCCATGAAGGTCGAAGTGGTCGATCGATCCGCGCCCGTTGCGGCCGAGGACGCCGGAAGCGTGTGCGTCGTCCACGTACACGATGGCGTCAGCCTCCTCGGATGCCTCGACGATCTCCGGGAGCCTGGCGATGTCGCCGTCCATGCTGAAGACGCCATCGGTCAGGACCAGAACCGTCCGGTCTGCGCCACCGGGCGCCTGGCGAACCTCGCGCAGCGTCGCGCGCAGGGCCTCGATGTCCGCGTGGGGAAAGACCTTGCGCTCCGCCTTGGTCAGGCGGATGCCGTCGATGATGCTCGCGTGGTTCAGCGCGTCGCTGACGATGGCCGCTCCCTCTGGAGCCAGGATCGGGATCACGCCGGTGTTGCAGGTGAAGCCGGACTGGAAGGTGAGAACCGCCTCGACGTGCTTGAAGGTCGCCAGCCGGGCTTCCAGCTCTTCGTGGAGGCTCATGGTGCCGGCGATGGTGCGCACGGCTCCCGAACCGGCTCCATAGCGCTCCACCGCCTCGATGGCCGCCCGACGCAGCCTGGGATGGGTGTTCAACCCCAAGTAGTT
>VBJP01000118.1 GCA_005880165.1 Chloroflexota bacterium
CACGGATCCGGCACGCAACATCTACTGGGGCGTCACGTCGAAGCTGACCACCCAGCTGAACGGCGGCGGCGAGCGGCGGCACGCGGGTGTCAAGACCGGGACCACCAACAACTTCCGGGACGTCACGACCTTCGGCTACCTGCCCGGCAGCATCGTTACTGGCGTCTGGATGGGCAACAACAACCAGCAGGCGATGGCCGACAACCTCTTCGCCGCCACGGGTCCGCTCTACCTCTGGCACGAGTTCATGAACCTGGCGATCAACAAGCCATGGGACTGGAACGGCAAGAAGATCGTGCCCCAGACCGATTTCCCACAGCCGAATGGGGTCACCATGACCTCCGTCTGTCGGTGGACTGGGCTCGCGCCAAGCCCGGCCTGTGGTCGCACGGTCACCGTTCCGTTCCTCGACGGCACCCAACCCCAGACCGATGACTCCTGGTCGAACGGCTGTCTCGACCTGGTGAAGTTCGTCCGGGAGCAGGGACGTCCCGACGCGTGGGCGACCGCCGCCAAGACCTTCGAGGACCGGATCGTCAACGGCCAATGGGGCTCCTCCGGCAACATCAAGGACCCCAACGCGGATCCAGCCAAGCTGAAGTATCCGATCGCGCCGATTCCCGGCGAGCGTGGCTTCCCGGCCCTGTGCGGCGTGCGGGTCGCGACACCGCATCCGTCGAGAACGCCGAATCCGAAACACTCCCGCGCGCCTGCGCCGTCCGGCTCGCTGCCGATCTGCATTCCGACGCGGAAGGTGACCTGCCCGCCACAGCCCGGCGCGACCGCCGCTTCCCCGTCTGATGGCACCGGCTCCGGCGTCCCGATCACCTTGTTTGCCATTCCAGCCATCGCCGGCGCCATCCCGTATCTGCGCAGGTACCTGGCCCGGGTTCATCGCCGCTGACAAGCGGGGACGCCGGGCGGCGCGGAGCGGCGCCGTAGAATCGGCGGGTGCCGTCGGTGCTGACACTCATCCTCGCCGGAGGCGAGGGCGAGCGCCTCTCGATCCTGTCCCAGGTGCGCGCCAAGCCCGGAGTGCCATTTGGGGGCAAGTACCGGATCATCGACTTCGCTCTGAGCAATGCGGTCAACTCGGGCCTCAACGACGTCGCGGTGCTGACGCAGTACGCGCCACGCTCGCTGATGGACCACATCGGCCTTGGGAGACCCTGGGACCTCGACCGGTCACGCGGCGGGGTGAGCCTGCTCCAGCCCTACCTCGGGCGGGGTAGGGCGCGCGAGTGGTACCGGGGCACCGCAGACGCGGTCCTGCAGAACATCGACTTCGTCACTGACCGATCGCCGGAGGCGATCCTGGTGCTGGCCGGCGATCACGTCTACAAGATGGACTATCGGCCCTTCCTCGAGCTCCATCGCTCGAAGGGCGCGGACATCACCGTCGCCATCAGGACGGTGCCCATCGAGGAGGCGCATCGGTTCGGGATCCTCGACGTGGACCCCGACGGGCGCGTCAACGCGTTCATCGAGAAGCCTCCCAATCCGCCGTCGAACCTGGTGAGCATGGGCGTCTACGTCTTCTCGCTGCCTGCCCTGCTACAGGAGCTCACCCCCGAGCGCATCGACTTCGGTCGCGACGTGCTTCCGGCCATGGTCAACGCGGGTCGCCGGGTCTATGCCTACGAGTACGGCGGATACTGGGAGGATGTCGGGACGGTGGAGAGCTACTGGCGAGCGAACCTCGACCTGCTTTCAGACCATCCGGGCATCAACCTCTTCGACCGGCCGTGGCTGATCTACACCAAGAGCGAGGAGCGCGCACCGGCGCTGATTGGTCCGGACGCCAATGTCGAGCGCAGCATGGTCAGCCATGGCTGCGTCATCCACGGCACCGTAGTGCACAGCGTCCTGTCGCCGGGTGTCACCGTCGAGCATGGAGCCGTGGTGCGCGACTCGATCGTGATGTTCGACACCGTGGTGCGCGAGCGCGCCGTGCTCGACAGGGCGATCGTCGACAAGGACTGCGAGATCGGGCAGGGTGCCACCGTCGGCTCCGGCGACGACCTGCGGCCGAACCGGCGCGAGCCTGAGCGCCTCTACTCGGGCCTGACGCTGGTGGGCAAGCGGGCGCAGGTTCCGGCCGGCGTGCAGATTGGGCGCAACTGCCGAATCGATCCCGGCGTCCGCCGCGAGGACTTCCGCCGCAAGCGGCTGATCCGATCCGGCGAGACGGTGACGCATGGTCGCGACCTCCCGGTGTTGGCCCCCCAGTCGTGAATGGTGCCGTCCCGCCGCCGATCGACGCATGGCTCAGGGAGCTGGAGGTCGAGGTGGTCGGGGCGTCCGGGGTTCCGGATTCAGAGGCGATCAGCCGGGACGTGGTGCTGGACGGGGAACGCCGCTTCGACCTGCGGGTGACGATCGCCTGGGTGGCGGGGATTGGCATCTCTCTGTGGGCGTACTACGGCCTGGAGGCGATGGAGATTCCCAGGCGCGTCCTCCACCGCATGCTCCGTGCGAATTTCGACTACCCGTTCGTGAAGTTCGCGATGACCGACGACGACAGGCCGATGCTGGTGACCGAGCTGCCGGCGTCGGCGATGAGTCGCGAGGAGCTGGCACGCGGGCTGGTGCGACTGACGATCGTCGCCGATCGACTGCTCGAAGAGACCGCCTCCGCGGTCGCGGATCGCGCGTTGCTCCCCGATTGGAGCGGGCGCATGCCGCGCAACCCGCGCCTGCTCGCGGCGCACAGGATGGAGCTCGAGGGCGAGATGCCGCTCTGGCAGCCGCCGCTCCCGAGCCGCCCGCGACGCAACCTGTTGGGCTGGCTGCGCGGCAGCCCCCCATGAGCGAGCCCCTCCCCACCAGGCGCTCCGGCTGGAGGCGGATCGGCGCTGTGGCGTGCGCGGCCGCAGTCGTCGCGGCCGTGAGCGTGGGCGCGCCCGCTCGCGCCTCGGCTCCTTACGTGCTGCGCACGAATGCGGTCTACCGCATTGACCCTGCGGCTGGAGCTGCCGGCGTCACGGTTTCGGTCACCTTCACCAGCACCACGCCCGATCCCCCGGGGGGATTCAGCAGCTTTCGCAGCGTGCCCCTTACGTTGCAGGCGGATGTCAGCAACGTTGTGGCGCACGACCGCGCGGGTTCGCTTCGGGTCATCCTGGCGCGTCAGGCATCGCGCACGGTGGCCACCGTCGCGCTGCGCGCGCCCCTTCGTTATCGGCGATCCGCGAGCTTCACGATGACGTATCGGCTTGCGGACGGCGCCGATCCACACGTCCGAGTCCGAGCCTCGTCACTGATGGTCCCCATCTGGGGCTTCGGAACGTCGTCAACGGTGTCTGTCCATCTGCCGGCGGGCTACGAATCGCGGGTCAGCGGGGGACCGCTCGCCACCACGATGCAGCAGGGTGCGGTCGTCCTGAGCAGCGGAACGATCCGCGACCCGTCCAGCTGGTCGGCACTGCTGGTCGCCGCTCGATCCACCGAGTACGTGACGGTGAGCCGCAGCGTTGCGCTGGACGGCGGCACGGTCGATCTGCAGGTCCGGTCCTTCGTCGACGACCGTGCGTGGGGAGCGTCCACCCTCGACCTCGCTGGGGAGGCCCTTCCAGCCCTGCAGCAAGCCGTCGGCCTGCCGTATCTCGGTGTCGGGCCGCTGGTGATTACCGAGTCGTTGCCGTCGGGCATAGGCATACTGGCGGAGCCGGCAAGCGGGGCGCAGGAGATCGCAGTCGCCTTCGATGCGACACCATTCACCGTCCTCCATCAGCTGGCGCATGTCTGGGTGGGGACCGGGTTCGCGTCCGAGCGATGGATCCGCGAGGGTCTCGCCTCGCACCTGGCCGCGATCGCGGCGCGCAAGCTGCAGATCCCCGCTCCGGCACGCGCCGCAGGCGACGCACCGCCCAGTCAGGCGGCAGCTATTGCTCTCGCCACGTGGAGCCCGGCGGGCCAGCTGAGCGCGGCGAATCCGGCCATCGATGCCTGGGCTTACGCAGCCTCATGGACGTTCGTCGACGAGCTTGCGGCCTCGCTGGGTGAGGCTCGGCTCACGCTGGTCCTGCAGCGGGTGGCACGGGGCGTCCCCGCGTACGACACCGCTGCCGCAGATGGCACTGCCTCAACATCCGTGCAGTTCCAGCCGGTCGATTCGCGCCGGTTTCTCGACCAGGTCGAGGAGGTGGGCGGCGGTCAGCCTGCCCTTGACGCATTCCGTGCCCGCGTATTTCCGTCCAGCGCGCGAGCCTTGCTGGATCTGCGCTCTCGGACTCGCGCTGCCTACACGACCCTCCTGGCGGCCGCCGGCGAGTGGGGTCCTCCTGAGCCGATCCGGCGCGCGATGGAAGGTTGGCGGTTCGACGAGGCGCTCGTCTCGATTGCCCATGCCCAACGTTGGCTGAACGATCGCGACCGGCTTCTCGTTGCGGCTCGCCGGGCCGGTCTCTCCACCCCGGACCGCCTGGCGATGCGGTGGCGCTCGGATGGCGGCGATGACGTGGCACGCCGCGAGCTCAACGCCGAAGCGGCGTTTCTCCAGGCGTACATCGGCGCAGGAGGGCGAATCGACGGACCGAATCCCATCGAGAGCCTGGGGCTTCTGTGGGGCTCGGAGCCGCGCGCGGTCCTCGCCGGGGCAGCTGGCCTATACGCAGGCGGAGACCTGGATGCCGCCGCCGCCGCGATCGATCGAGCCCTCTCCGTCGACGCGGGCGCGCAGGGTGCCGGCGTGGTACGGCTGGCGGCGGGGCTTGCCGCGCTGTCCGTGCTGGCAGCCGGGCTTTTGCTGGCGCTTCGACGTCTGCGCCGATTGGTGCCTTCCCTCGCCCGTTCCTAGGCTCTACCCGGGTGCCGCCATCGTCGGGACCCACTGCTACACTGCCGGGCCATGACCTCCGACGCCGTCTCCGCGGAGCGCCGACTCCGCCCGAGCACGCCGCCGTTCCAGCCGGCCGCGGACGTCCTGTCGGGCGAGACGGCCGATGTCTACTTCGAGCGCACGCGCCGGATCCTGGCTACGGAGGGCCTCGACCCGGTGGTGACCATGGAGATCTTCTGCCGTGCGGACGCCATCCTGTGCGGGGCCCAGGAGGCCATCGCCTACCTCCGGGAGATCCTCGGCAACGGCAAGCGCCTGGATCCCTCGCCGGTCGTCGAATCACTGCACGACGGTGACGCGATCGCCTCGAAAGAGGTCGTCATGCGGATCAACGCCCGTTACTCGGCGTTCGGGCTGTACGAGACCGCCATCCTCGGGATCCTCTCGCAGTCCACCGGTTGGGCGACCGCCGCACGGCGGGTGGTGGACGCGGCGGCACCGATCCCGGTGATCGGCTTCGGTGCACGCCATGTCCATCCCTCGATCGCCGATCAGATGGACTACGCCAGCGTCGTCGGCGGATGCATCGGCGCTTCGACGCCTGCCGGGGCACGGCTGGCAGGCCTGGCGCCGACCGGCACCATGCCGCACGCCATGGTCCTCATCTTCGGGGACACGGTGCGGGCCATGGAGGCCTTCGACCGCGACGTGGAGCCCGAGGTTCCCCGCATCGCGCTGGTCGACACGTTCAAGGACGAGGCGGAGGAGTCACTGCGGGTGGCCGACGCGCTCGGTGAACGGCTGTGGGGGGTGCGCCTCGACACGCCTTCCGAGCGCGGACGGGTCACCGCCGACCTGGTCAAGGAGGTCCGCGCTCGCCTCGATCTCGCTGGGCACGAGCACGTGCGCATCGTGGTTTCGGGAGGCATCGACCTCGAACGCATCGCCTATTTCAAGGAGGCGGCAGCGCCCATCGACTCGTTCGCCGTGGGCTCCGCGATCAGCGACGCCAGCCCAATCGACTTCACGGGAGATCTGAAGGAGATCGAGGGACGGCCTATCGCGAAGCGTGGCCGCATCCCCGGGCGAACCGAGAACAAGCGTCTCGAGCGGATTGAGCTGATCCCGTAGCGCGCATGGCTCCGCATCCAGGCGACCGCAGCGATCCGGGCGAGCGCGACTCCGCCTACGAGCTCTTTCGACGTGGCTCGAAGCTCCTCGAGCAGCGTCATCCAGCGGCGGCAGCAGTCGTGCTCGAACGAGCCAGCCATCTCGAGCCGGGTAAGGCGTCCATCCTCGAGGCGCTCGGCCAGGCATACTTTAACCAGGGCGCTCATGCGCTCGCCGCCGAGCGCTTCCGCGAGATCGTGGATCGGGATCCGCTGGCCCATTACGCGCACTTCGGGCTCGGTCTCTCGGAGGCTCGCCTCGGCCATCCGCGCCTCGCCCGGCGCCACCTGCGCATGGCCGTGCGCCTCAAGCCGGAGAGCGATGACTATCGCCGCGCGCTCGAGCGTTTCGAGGGCGAGGCTGCCTGACGCCGTCTGCGGCGCAGCAGCGAGATGAGCTCCGCCTCTTTGATCTTGAGCGATCCGAGCCCGTTGCCGACCGGGAGGCGGGCCTTACGCGCTGACGTCCGTGCCAGGTCGCCCTCCAGGTACGCCTCGATGATCGAGGGGTGCACGTAGGCGCTGCGCGAGACCGCGGGCGTCTTGCCCAGCTCCTCCGCGTCCAGCTCCATCGCGCGGACCACGTTTCGCCTGGCCTGCGCGTCGCCGTTGGACCCGTCTGAGGCGCGCAGGGCACTCGCTGCCCGCACGCTACCAGCCCAGGTGCGGAAGTCCTTGGCGGTGAAGTCGGCGCCCGTGAGCTCCTGCAGGTAGGCGTTGACCTCTTCTGAGCCGATGGCGTGCGGCTGGCCGTCATCCCCGACGTACTGGAAGAGCTCCTGTCCGGGCAGCTCCTGCAGCCGGCCGATGACCCGCGCCATCCGCCGGTCCTCGAGGGTCACCTCGCTGACCCTGCCCGCCTTCCCGGGGAAGCGAAGCTGGATCTTGGTGCTTCCGACCTTCGCGTGCCGGTTGCGCAGGGTGGTGAGCCCGAACGACTTGTTCGCGTGTGCGTACTCGGCGTTGCCCACGCGCAGGAGCGTCGTCTCGAGCAGCCGCACAACGGCCGCCAGCACCCTCTCGCGCGGGAGTCCGCGACGCGATAGGTCGCGGGTCACCCGCCGCCGGATGCGCGGCAAGGCGCGGGCGAAGTCGAGCAGACGGTCGTACTTGATCTCGTCGCGTTTGCTGCGCCACTCGGGGTGATAGCGGTACTGCCGAGAGAGATCCAGACATCGCGCCACGCGGGCGGAATGGCCAGGCCCTTGATCCAGGCGGCGTGGCTGCGGTCGCCGAGGGGTGAGCCGTCAGGACGGAGATACCGAAAGCCGCGGCCGGCGCGGACGCGACGGAGGCCGGGCTGGGCATCGGTCGCGTACCGAAGTCCAACATCCTCGGCCGATTCCGCTCGATCCTCGGCAAGGCTCATCGGTGCGGCGCGGTCGCAAGCGCTGTGCCAGTGCCCGACGGGCGAGCGTCAGATGCGGCGTACCAGCCGCAGGCGGCGACGCGGGCGATGGACGGCTGGCCCGCCGGCGCGCTCATTGGGAACCACGCTGATCGAGCCATCCGCCTCGAGCACCGCCAGCTCCACATCGGTCACGCTGTCGAAGCCGTGCTCGCGGAGCGCCATCTCCGCGTCGTCCACCGTCAGATCTTCGCGATCCATGGCCTTCGTCTGCCACTCGCCGTTGCGGACGATGACCGTAGGACTGGCCTCGAGGAGGCGATGCACGATCGGGATCCGGGCGCGGGCCAGGGCGAGGATCCGGTCCGTGGCGACCAGCGTCACGATGATGATCATGCCTCCCAGCAGGGACGAGTCGGGTCCGGTCATGGCCGGCTGGACCGCATTCGCCACCAGCAGGATCAGGACGAGGTCGAAGAGCGTGAACTGTCCGACCTCTCGCTTTCCGAAGACGCGCAGGATCCCGATCATCGCCGCGTAGATCGCGATCGAGCGGATGACGAGCTCCCACCAAGGAATCGCCAAGGTCCACATCGCTCAGCTCCGCGCTGGACCGATGCCGGCGCCCCCGGCCAGGCGTCGGGCGAGCCACAAGATGGCCACGATCGACTTGGCGTCCTCGATCTCGCCGCGGTCGACGGCCTCGAGTGCCTCGTGGAGCGTCATGCGCACCACCTCGAGCTCCTCGTCGTCTGGCTGGTCGCCGGCGCCCGCGGCGTGCAGGCCGCTCGCGAGGTAGACCGTCAGGTATTCGGTGCAGAAGCCCGGAGCCGTAAAGAAGGCAGGGCCCCGCTCCCATTCATCGGCCTCCAGCTTGGTCTCCTCGACGAGCTCGCGCGCAGCCGTCGCCGCGGGGTCCTCGCCGGGCTCAAGCGTCCCCGCCGGGACCTCCAGCAGCGCCCTTCCTGCCGCGTGGCGCCACTGGCGGACGAGTGCCAGCTGCTCGCCGTCCCAGGCCAGCATGGCCACCGCACCGGGATGCTCGACGATCTCGCGCGTCGTCCGCCGTCCGTCATCGAGGGCAACCTCGTCGACGCGAACGCGGAGCAGGTGCCCGACGAAGGGGCGACGGGTCTCCAGCGTCCGCTCAGGCATCGGTCTGGTGGCTCTCCTGCTCCGGGAAAAACATCGTACCGGAAGGTCCCTCACACACATGCCTGCTAGAGTGCGGGGCCGCAGAGCCCGGCTGGTCGGGGGAGGTCCCGTGATCGAGGTGCAGGGCCTCGGCAAGCGCTTCGGCGCGCTCGAGGCGGTGCAGAACCTGAGCTTCACCGTCGGTGACGGTGAGATCTTCGGCCTGCTTGGGCCGAATGGTGCGGGCAAGACGACCACCGTCCGCATGCTCGCGGGCCTGGTGGTGCCCTCGGCTGGCGCCGCACGGATCAACGGCCTGCGCCTTGGCCCCGACTCGCGGCGCATCCGCGCCATCAGCGGCATCCTGACCGAGGCGCCTGGCCTGCACGACAAGCTCACTGCCCGCCAGAACCTGGGCTACTACGGCCGGTTGTACGGGCTGACCGGTGCGACCCTGCGGCGGGCGGTCGACCACTACCTCGGAGTCGTGGAGCTCTCGGAGATGGGGGATCGGCGGGTTGCGGGCTTCAGCAAGGGGATGCGCCAGAAGGTGGCCATCGCGCGCGCCCTGCTCCACGAGCCGGAGGTCATCTACCTCGACGAGCCGACCAGCGCGCTGGATCCATCTGCGGCTAAGAACATCCGCGACTTCGTCAGCGTTCTGCGCGACGCCGGACGCTCGATCGTGATCTGTACCCACAACCTCGACGAGGCAGAGCGCCTCTGCGACCGGATCGGGATCATTCGACAGACGCTCATCCAGGTGAACTCCCCTGCCGCCCTGCGGCGGTACGGGCGCCTGGCAACCGTGCACGTCCAGCTGGCTGCCTCGGATGGCGAGGCGCGACGTCTGCTCGATGCGCTCGTCCCGCTGCCCTTCGTGATGGGCGCGCGGGAGCACGAGGGCACGCTGCAGGTCGAGGTGCGCGATCCGCGGCGCGACAACCCAGAGCTGGTGGCGACGCTCGTGGCGCACGGCGCGCGGATCGTCGGCGTCCGCGAGGAGGCAGCCACGCTCGAGGACGTCTACCTCCAGATGGTCGGCGAAATCGACGGCAAGGACGCGGCCTGACCCGTGCGCATCGGATACGTCGGCGCTGTCTTTGGCAAGGAGTGGCGGGATCTCCTCTCGAACCGCGTTCTGCTCGGCGCGGTCGCCTTCCCGGCGGTCATCTTCGCCGCCATCCCCACCGGGCTCGTGGCGTTCATCCAGGCTCGCAACCTGGACCCGAACCAGATCGGGCAGATCCAGCAGTACATCGCGCAGTTTCCGGACCTCTCGCCAAAGCTCGCGGCAGAGGCGTTCATCATCACCAACTTCATGGCCTACTTCCTCATCATTCCAGCCATGGTGCCGATGGCCCTCGCCACGCAGTCCGTCATCGGCGAGAAGCAGGCTCGCTCGCTCGAGCCGCAGCTGGCCACGCCCATCGAGGTCCCGGAGCTGCTCGCCGGCAAGACGATCGCCGCCGCGCTGCCGGCCGTCCTGGCGACCTGGGCCGTCTTCTTGGCGTACGGCCTGGTCAACGGCGCGATCGCCGACACGCGGCTGACCCGCCTCGTCTTCAGCGACACCTGGCTGTTCGCGATGGCCAGCCTGGTGCCGCTCATCTGCCTCTTCAGCGTGCTTCTGGGAATCGTGGTTAGCAGCCGCGTCACCGATGCGCGCACCGCCCAGCAGATCGGCGGCTTCGTGGTGCTGCCGATCATCGGCATCGCCGTCGCCCAGTTCTTCGGCGGTCAGGCGACCTTCACCTTCAGCCAGGTGGTGCTTGGTGACCTGGTCGTGCTCATCCTGATCGGGATCGTGCTGGCCATCGGCTCATGGGCCTTCGACCGCGAGTCGATCCTGACCCGGCTGGGATAACAAGCCGGCCCGCGTCCCGACCTGCGGCCTGCGACTCCCAGTCGCGCTAAGGACCGCGAGCGCTCCAGGAGACTTCCCGA
>VBJP01000119.1 GCA_005880165.1 Chloroflexota bacterium
CCCGCCTGGTGGACGAGACGCTTCCTCCGAAGTTCGGCACCATCGGCCAGGAAACGACGGGGGCCGGCGGCTTCGCCAAGGCGCTGCGCACCGTGCCGCTGGTGCTGGAGCTCGCCGAGCTGGTCAAAACGAGGGCGGCCAGGGATGCTTGGATCGTCGACTTCACCAACCCGGTCGGGGTCGTCAGCCAGGCGCTGCTCGATCGTCAGCACCGCGCCATCGGCCTGTGCAACGTCGCCATCACGCTGCAGCGCATGGTCGCACGCCGGCTTGGTGTGGACCCGGACCGGGTCGCGCTGGAGCACGTGGGACTAAACCACCTCAGCTGGGAGCGTGCCGCGCGCGTCGACGGTGTCGACCGCCTGCCGGAGCTGATTGCCCGCGACGGCGAGGTCCTTGCCGACGAGGTCGGACTCCCGCTCGCGCAGCTCAAGGCGTCGGGTGTGATTCCGTCGTATTACCTGCGCTATTTCGATCGCTTCAACGAGGTGCTGCGACACCAGCTGGAGGGTGGCGAGACGCGTGCGTCGGAGGTCATGGAGATCGAGCGCCGGCTCCTCGAGCTGTACCGAGACCCGGACCTCGACGTGAAGCCATCGCTGCTCGACGACCGTGGCGGCGCCTACTACAGCGAGGCCGCCGCACGCCTGATCGCCTCGCTCCACGACGGTCGAGGCGATACGCAGGTGGTGGACGTCAGGAACGATGGCGCGATCCCAGACCTCGGCCCGACGGACGTGGTCGAGGTGGCCGGGCGCATCGACCGCGATGGGGCCCACCCGATCGCGGTGTCACGGCTGGCAGCGGACCAGCGCGAGCTGGTCATCCAGGTCAAGCGCTACGAGCGGCTGACCATCGAGGCAGCCATGAGCGGGGATCGCGCGATCGCTCGCGAGGCGCTGGAGGCACATCCGCTGGTCGACTCGCGGGTGGACGTCGATGCCCTGCTGGATGCATTGCTCGAGGCCAACCGGCGCCACCTTCCGCGCTTTTTTCCCGCGGCGGCCTGAGGCTGGGCTCCTAGCCGGAGGCCGCGTCGGCGCGCACGGCCTCGTGCTCCGCGAGCTCTTTCGGGGCTCGCACCTGCAGGAGGACTCCAGCGCCGATGATCAGCAGGCCGCCCAGGAGCTGCAGCAGGGCCGGCCGCTCCCCGAGCAGGAGCGCCGCAAGCCCCACGCCCACCACCGGTTCGAGCGTGGCCAGGATCGCGGCCCGTGGCGCACCGAGCAGGCGGATGCCGGTGATGAAGCACAGCGTCGGCACGCCCGCACCGACGACGCCCGCCAGGAGCACGGGCCAGGCAGCCGCGGCGCCCGACAACGGCTGCAGGAGCACGTTCGCCTGCCCGAGCAGCAGGGCGGCGACCAAATAGAAGAGCGCGGCCAGGAGCATGGTCGTCGCGGCGGCTTGGGGGCCGGGGACGCGCGCAAACCCGTGGCGGGCCGCCAGCACGTAGAACGCCTGCGCCAGCGCGCCCACGAAGGCCAGCCCGATGCCGACCGGATCCAGGCGACCCAACGTTCCGGCGCCGGCGACCACCAGCACGCTGCCGACCAGGGAGGTGGTCAGCGCGGTCCAGCGGATGCCATCCAGCCGATCGCCGAACCAGAGCACCGAGGCGAGCGCCACCAGCGCCGGGTAGAGGTAGAAGACCAGCAGCGCCAGCGCGATGCTCACCCGCTCGAAGGCGATGAAGATCGAGAGGTTCAGTACGGTGTTGGCCGCCGCCGCCGCAACCAGGCTCCAGCGATCGCGATTCGGCAGGCGTCCGATCGGCATGAGGGGGCGATGCCCGGCGGCGACGCGCAGCGCGATGAAGCCCACCATGCAGAGGCCACCAATCGCCGCCCGCCAGGTCACCAACGAAAGGCTTCCGACCCCTCCCTGGGCGGCGAAGCGGGCGAGTGGCCCGAGGGTTCCAAAGCAGGTCGCCGCGACGACGATCAGTACCGCCCCGACGAGGCGCGGAGAGGCCTGGCCGCCCGCCGTCACCGCCGGGTGCCCGACGCGCTCGCGACCTCCGAGGCACTCTCCGCGAGTGCCAGCTCCTCACCCAGCAGCGCCCACTCCGCGGCCAGCGTTTCTGCCCGATCGCGGGCTGCGTTGTATCGCTCGATCAGGTCTTTCGCCAGCGCCGGGTCGTAATAGACCGATCCGTCGGCGAGCCGCTCCGTGAGCTCCGCCAGCTCGACATCGGTCTGTGACGCTTCCCGTTCCGCTCGCGCAAGCGCGATGCGCACATCCCTGGTGCGTCGATACCGTCGATTTCGCTCCTCAGCTTCTGCCCGCTTGCGCGCGGCGGCCGCCGCGGCCGACTGTCGTGGTCGCGCGACTGGCGCCTCGAGGCCCCGCGGTGTCGCCCGGCCTTCGGTTGCGCCGCGCGCCTCGATGTCGATGCCGCGTTTCGCCGCGTAGTACTCGAAGTCGCCGGCAAACAGCGTCCCGGTGCCGCCGGTCACTTCGACGATGGTGTTCGCCACGCTGCGAATCAGGTAGCGATCGTGCGTGATCAGCACGATGGTGCCGGGGAAGGCATTCAAGGCGTCCTCGAGCACGTCCCGTGATGCGATGTCCAGGTGGTTGGTGGGCTCGTCGAGACAGAGCAGGTTCGCCGGGTCGGCCATCAGCTTGGCGAGCGCCAGGCGGGTCTGCTCGCCGCCGGAGAGGACGTCGACCCTCTTGCCGACGGAGTCACCCGAGAAGAGGAACGCGCCCAGCAGCTTGCGCATTTCGGCGGTCGCCATGCGTGGCGCGGCATCGGCAAGCTCTTCGAAGACGGTCTTGGTCGGGTCGAGGGCGTCGATCTGGTGCTGCGCGAAGTACGCCACACGCACGTTCATGCCCAGGTCACGCGAACCGCCCTCGAAGGGCAGCACGCCGGCCAGGATCTTGAGGAGGGTCGACTTGCCCGCCCCGTTTGGACCGATGAGCGCCACCTTCTGGCCCCGTTCGAGGGTCAGGTCCAGGCCGTCATAGACGGTGTGCTGTCCGTAGCGCTTGACGATCCCGCCCAGGCTGATGACAACTCGCCCGCTGCGGGGCGGCTGCGGGAACCGGAACTTGACGGTCTTGGTGCGGGTGGTGGGCACCACGATACGGTCGAGGCGTTCGAGCGCCTTGATCCGGCTCTGGACCTGGCGCGCCTTGCTGAGCTTGTAGCGGAACCGTTCGATGAAGCGCTCCGTCTGCGCGACCTTGCGCTGCTGCACGGCGGCCGTCCGCTCCAGCTGGGCAATCCGCTCCTCGCGTTGCTCGACGAAGTCCGCGTAGTCGCCGAAATATTCCGTCAGCGTTCCGCGCCCCAGCTCTGCCACGCGGTTGGCGATGGTGTTGATGAAGTCCCGGTCGTGGCTGACGAGGACGAGACCTCCGGCATAGGCGGCGAGGAACCCCTGCAGCCACTCGACGCTCGCCAGGTCGAGGTGGTTGGTCGGCTCGTCGAGCAGCAGCACGTCCGGGTTCTCGAGCAGCAGCTTGGCCAACGCGACGCGCATCACCCAGCCGCCCGAGAAGGTGCCGATATCGCGCTCCACGTCCGCATCGGCAAAGCCAAGCCCCGCCAGGATGCGCCTCGCCTCCGCTTCGAGGCCGTACCCGCCGAGCAGCGCGAATCGGTCCTGGAGGCGGCCATACTCGTTCATGAGCTCTTCGACCTCGGCGTCGCTGCTCGCCTCGGCGAGCTCCGCCTCGATATGGCTGAGCCGATGGCCGATCCCGCTCACCGCCCCGGCGCCGGCCATGACCTCGGCCAGGACGCTGCGCCCGGCCGTGTCCGCGACGTCCTGGCGGAGGTAGCCGATGACCACGTCCTTCCCGCGTACGACCGTGCCAGAGTCCGGCTGCTGCTCGCCGGTGATGATCTCGAGCAGCGTCGTCTTGCCGGCACCGTTAGGGCCGATGATCGCGATCCGCCGGCCCGCGGCAATCTGCAGCGACACGTCGCGGAACAGGTGCTGCGCAGCGAAGGTCTTGGAGGCTCCGGAGATGGTCACCAGGGACATGGCCCGGGAATGGTAGCCGGGCCGCCTCGCCGGGATGCTGGCCTCAGGTCTTGGCCGGCTCTCCAGCGCCGCCGAAAGCGAGGTAGCTCGTCAGGAGCCCGGCCGCGCCGGCAAGCGCAACGGCGCTGATGACGACCTCCAATCCCCAGCCGAGGCCACCGGTCAGCGCGAGCGCACCGAAGTAGCCGGCCATCAGGAGCGCCGGAACGGCAAACGCCAAAGCACGGAGCTCGAGGTCGGGACGCGTCCGGCGTAGCCACCAGGCCAGGAGATCCGCCGTTACACCAGCCAAGGCGGCGGAAACAATGAACTGGTATTCACCAGACACCGCAGCCAACACGGCCGTGCTGATCACGATCACGATCGTGATCGCCCCGACCGGGAGCCGATCCACCCGCCTGGCCACGAGCAGGATGCCAACCAGGAGGAGCGACTGCACGATGATGCCGGTGGCGCCGAGTGGCAACGACAGCGGGTTCTCGCCGGCATTGCGCAGCGTGCTCGTATAGATGATCTTGCTGCCATCCGGAGACCATGCCTGCGCGGTCAGCCACTCATCTCTCTCCGGCGTCTGGGTCAGGTTGGTCTCGTCGCCTCCGTTTGCAGCCACGCGATAGATCTCGAGGTTGCCATCGCGGTTCGACAGGAAGCTGATCTGGCGCCCGTCCGCCGACCAGGCGGGGAGCCAGTTATCGCCATCCCCGGTCGTGAGCTGGTGCGGACTGCCACCATCGGCGTTCATCAGCCAAACCTGCGAGCGACCGCCACGATCCGATGAAAACGCAACTGTCCGGCCGTCTGGTGACCAGGCTGGCCAGGTGTCCGCGGCTGGATCGTTGGTGAGGGCCTGGTAGTTGCCCGAGGCTGGATCGATGCGGTAGATCTCGAAATTGCCGCTGCGGTCGGAGTGACCAACGAGGCTCTTGCCATCCGGCGACCATGCCGTCGCGATGTCCGTCGAATTCATCGTCTCCAGGATCCGGGGCCTGGCGCTGCCGTCGCTTGGGACCACCGCGATGTCCCATTCCCAGGTGCCCTCGGCGGCAGCCACGCCGGCCGGTGCGGGCGGCTCGTTGGGCCGCGGAGCGGTCATCGGCGGGGTCGGCGCGCCCGGCTCGGCTGTTGCTTCCGTGGGGCGCAGATGATTGATGGTCAAAGCCAGCGTTAGGCCATCAGGCGACCAGACCGGGGTCGTCAGCCAGCCGCTCGCGATGATCGAATGAAGGACCCGGCCACTCGCATCCGTCACGTCGATGGTGCTCGTTACGCCAGCAGGTCGGGTGGGATCCCCGCCGCTCACGTAGCTCCAGGCAGAGGCCGCGGTCAGCGTCCCATCCGGTGAGAAGGCCGGGGTGCCGGCGATCTTCTTGGGGGCCTGTGTCAGCCGCGTCTGGTGGGTGCCGTCCGGAGCCATCGTCCACAGCTCCCCCTTGTCGCGAAGGATGTCGGCGGAGGTGCGTTCCCTGGCAAGCACCTGGGTCACCGGGTTCGCGTACTGGGTCAGCCAGCCGGCAATCCCCAGCACCAACCCGAGCGCCAAGACTGCAGGGAGGCGGTCGACGACATGCAGTCCCCCATGGCGCAACGGAGCGCGGACGGGGCCCAGCAGAACCAAGGCGATTCCGGCGACTGCCACCAGGTGCGTTGGCGTGAAGAGCGAGACCACGCTCGCGCCCGTTCCCCAAATCGACCCCCATACGATGTCTGCAATCACACCGAGCAGGAACAACACCAGGCCCAGGCTGGCGATCGCGTACCCATCGGGCAGCTCGCTTCGCCACAGGGCTCCGCGGGACCGGTCGGCGCTGGCCAGCAGCGCATATGCCGCGAGGAAGACGCCGACGTAGAGCGGGACGTGCCATGGCGAGATGAGGTCGTTCTCGAGGCGCCCCTCGTTCGCCGCCCGGCTCACCAGCACCGCGCCCAGCAGGATGAGCCCGCCGCTGGCGACGATGATCCAGTCCAGGAAGCGTCCGGTGATGCGGCGCACGCGTGTCCTCTGGTTAACGGTTGGCCAGCACGCGCCCGCGGCGGGCGAGTGGTGCGGAGGATAGGCTCGCCCCTTGAACCCGGGCAAGGGCGCGTGGCGGCATCAAGGGGTCGTGATCCGTGCCCCTGTCTCGTCGAAGCGCAGGCGGGCGGCCATGCCTGGCACGCCGGCCGCATTCATCGCTTTCTCCACGCCATGGGCGACGGCGGGCGAGTCGCAGAGCGCCAGCACGCTCGGGCCCGCCCCCGAAAGACAAGCGGCCGACGCGCCGTGAGCGTAAGCGACCTCGATCAGTTGGCCGCTTTGCGGAAGCCGCGGCAGGCGGTATGGCTGGTGCAGCCGGTCATCCATGGCCAGCCGCAGCAGCGAGCCGTCCCCGGTTGCCACCGCCGTTGCCAGCAGGGCAGCTTGCGCCGCCTGGGCGGCGGCGTCTGCGAATGGAACGCTGGCGGGCAGCACACCGCGCATGTCGCTGGTCCGGCTCTCGGCCTTGGTGATGAAGAGCACCGGAATCCAGGATTCGGGCACCCGGAAGCGTCGAACCGTGGCCGGAGCCTGGCGGTTGGTCACCGCGAGCGTGATTCCTCCGAAGATCGCCGCCGCGACGTTGTCCGGGTGGCCCTCCAGGTCGGTGGCGAGGGCCATCAGCTCGTCCGGGTCCGGGGACCGTCGTCCCACCGTTGCGCCGAGCAGCAGGCCGGCGACGATCGCCGCGGCGCTGCTGCCCAGGCCGCGCGCGGCGGGAATCATGGAGGCGACCTCGAG
>VBJP01000115.1 GCA_005880165.1 Chloroflexota bacterium
CCCGATCGTCGACGGTGACGTGATCCCGGTGCTCGGTGGGCTGCAGGTCATTCACACGCCGGGCCACACGCCGGGCAGCATCTGCCTCTGGGCGCCGCGCCATCGGCTCCTCTTCACCGGCGACGTCCTCCAGGTCCGCTGGGGCCGCCTGACCTACGCCAGCGCCTTCTTCAGCCACGACTATCCCGCGGCCCGCGCGGCCGTCGCTCGTCTCGCGACGCTCGACAGACGCGCACGAACGCTTGCGCGCCCTCGCCGCCGCTGCGGGCTAAACGGGCCGGATCTCCAGCCCTTCACGAATCACGAGCTCGTAGGCGCGCGATTCGCGAACGACGCGCATCTGGTTACTGCGACGCGGTCGCGGCTTCCGGACGTCGTGGGTCCAGAACGGCCCGGAGCGTCGCGACCACCCGGGCGTTCGCTGGCGCGGTGCCCACGGCGATGCGAAGCATCCGCCATCTCAGGGTCGGGTCGGTTGGGAAGTAGCGCAGGAAGACGCCCTGAGCGCGTGCCCGATCAACGACCGTGGGAGCGTCTGGGCCATTAGACCCAAGGAGGCACGAGACGAAGTTGGCTGTGCTCGCCGATACCTCGAGCCCAGGCACCTGAGCCAGCTCCGCGGCCAGCTCACGCCGCAGCTCCGAGGTTTCCCGATAGCGCTCGGCATAGTAGCTGGCGTCCTCGAGCGCCGCGACCGCGGCCATCTGCGCCGCCCGTCCCACGACCCAGGGCGGTGTGACGCGGCGCACGGCGCCCACGAGCGTGGCGGGCCCGCACAGGTAGCCGACACGCAGTCCACTCAGCGCATACGCCTTCGACATTGACTTGCCAACCACGACGTTGGGACTTGCTGCCGCGAATGCCTCCACGGACGCCGTCGGGTCCGTGAATTCCACGTAGGTCTCGTCGATCCAAACTGTGGTCGCGTCCGGCATCGTCTCGAGGATTGGAATGAGCTCGGGGGAGGAGAGATGCCAACCAGTCGGATTATTCGGATTGACGAGGACCACGAGGTCGTAAATCGATCTCAGACGGGTCGCCAGCTCTCCGAGGTCGGGACCGCGGGACCACTCGCTTGGGACGAGGTATCGATCGATTTGGCAGCCGATATGCGTCTCCAGGACGTGCCGGTACTCACCGTACTGGGGCTCGACCAGCAGAACGCGCGAACCACGCGAGACCAGGCGTGGAAGGGCCCGGAAGATCAAGTCGGACAGGCCGGCTCCCACCACAATCGCCGCGGCTGGGATACCGCGAGCTGCGCCGATCGCCTCCATCAGGTCGGTTGGCACTGCGGGGGGAGAGGTCCGTGCCAGCCAGTCAGGTTGCTGGTTGAGTACGTGGATTACCCGTGGGGAGGGCGGGAACCAGGCGTCGAGCACATCGGCACAGACCAGCTGCGCTGCTCGAGCGGGAGCGGCCGCCGACACACCGATCTCCGCATGTGAGGCACCGCCATGGAACGCGTCCGGCGAAAAATCGGCAGGGATGCCGATGGCCCAGGTTACGGATGATCTCAGGCGACGCCACACGGGCGCCAGGGACTGCAGGTTGGCCCGGATCCCCTCGACCGTCGCCGTCATCAGCTCGTATCGCACGCGACCTGACATGTAAGTGATCCCAATGGCGTGCAGTCCAGCGTGCTGGTAGAGCGTGAGGACCTCTCGTCGAGCAGCCAGCACGACACGGCTGCCACCGTGAGCCTCGACCCATCGCAGGGCGGCGTAGCCCAGGAGGGCCGCAACTGGAGTTCGGCGGAAGGGCATGTCGACGGTGAGGATTCGAATCTCGAAGAGTCCGTCGTCGACATCGAACGGAAGGTCAGCTCGCTTGACGTACTTGTCGATCGAGTATTCCCCGTATCCGGGGGGCGTCACGCTCACGAAGCCAGCCAGCTGCCGACCAATCGTCGCCACCAGGTAGTGGTTGAACCGATCCAGTGGGTCGGTGATCAGCCGGGCATCGCGTTCGGCGTGCTGTCCAAGCTCGGTGGCATACACCGCGTGCCGCAGCCGGTAGATCGCATCGCGATCGGCCTCGGTGGCTAGCGAGAGGCGAATCCGGCGAGCATGCCGCACGGCGTCTGGCGTCCGATGCGCGTGCATGTGTGCGAGGGTCGCCACTCCATGCCGAGGCGGTCGTTGCGCCTGCGCCACGGCGGGCGCGATCAGGTCATGGTGGGTCACAAGGCCTCCACCGCCGCTCGCACCTGCTCGGTCGCCTCCGTCGGATCCGCGTCCGGCCCGAAGCGCAGCGGCTTCCCGAAGACGATCTCGAGATCGCCGCGCCACGGCATGCCCGGTGCCTCCATGTCCACGCGGCTGTGCTGATGGACCTTGAGCCGCATCGGCACCACCGGGACGGCACCCAGGATCGCGACCAGGCCGGTCCCCGACTTGAACGGCTGCAATGGGCCGTCCACGGTCATCTTGCCCTCGGGATAGATCAGGATCGAGAAGCCGCGATCCAGCCGCGCTCCGAGCAGCTCAAGGCTGCGCCGGGCGGCTCCCTCGCGGTTGACCGGGAAGGCGTTGCCCAGCAGCCCCGCCAGGAAGCCATGCCATTTCGTGTCGAAAATGGAGTCCTGCGCCGCCGCCACGGACATCTTCCAGCGCCAGCCCAACGGGATGGCGCAGATGATCGGCGCGTTGTCGTTGTGCATGTGATGGTTGGGCGTGAACAGGACGGGCCCCCTGAGCCCGCGCAGGTTCTCCAGGCCAGTGGTCCGGCGCCGATAGAAGATGCTGAGCAGCAGCTGTCCGACCGTCTGCTGCAGGCCGATGCCGATGGCGCGCACGACCGGATTGAGCGGCCAACCGAAGATGCCCTCCTCTCGCTTGGCGCCCGCCGCCGCGTCGACCATCGCCTGCAGCTCGGCCAGCGTCGCGTCGGGGTCGAGCTCGGCGTCGTCGATGTAGGCGCCCAGCTCCTCCTCGATCAGGCTCAGCAGCTCGACCTTGCCGAGCGAATCGAGCCCCAGGTCCGAGGCGATGCGGGCACCGGGTCGAACCGCGCCGGCGTCGATCCCCTCCATGCGCGCGACGAGATGCTCGACGGGGGATCGCGCAGCTGACGCCTCGCTTGATTGGTCTGCGCCCGGGCGGGCGCCGGCATCCTCCTGGCTGCGAAGCCACTCCAGGATCGTCGCCTTCTTGACCTTGAGGGTCGAGGTACGCGGCAGATCCTCCTCCGGCCACACGGAGAATCCACGAATCTGCTGGTTCGGCGCCAGCTGGGTGTTCGCCGTGCGTACCACGTCGGCGGCCTCATCGGCATCGCGCAGGAGCAGGACCGCATGGACCTGCGTTTCGCCAGCGGCGTTCTCGAGGCCGACCACGGCCGAGTCGTGCACACGAGCGTCACGTGCGAGGGTGTTCTCGACGTCCTCCGGATAGACCTTGGTCCCGTCAGCCAGGGCGAGCATGTCCTTTTTGCGGCCGTGCAGGGTGAGGAATCGGTCCGCGTCGAGCGTCCCGAGGTCGCCGGTGTGGTACCAGCCATCGCGGAGCACTTGCTCGGTCGCCTCGGGCTTGTCGTAGTAGCCCTGGAACACGTTGGGGCCGCTGACCACCACCTCGCTGTCGGCGGCGATGTGCACGTCGACGCCGGGGATCGGCTGGCCCACGGTGCCAAGCTTGTTGGCCTCCAGGCGAGTCATGGAGATGACGGGACGCCGATCTCTTCCCAACGCTGCGCGAGAACCGGGCTGAGTGGCGCTCCCCCCAGGGCGACGTACCGCAGGCCACCGATTTGGTTGAGGACCGGCCAGAAGAGGATCCGGCGCAGTGGCACCGGCAGGTGGCGAGCGATCGCGTGCAGCCTCTCGAATGCCTCATGCCGGCCGGAGGCGTCGACCCGCCGCTGGATGGCGTTGTCGAGCAGCTTAAGGACCTGCGGCACCGCCAGCAGCATGGTGACCCGCTGGTCGCGAAACGTCTTGGCCAGGACCGACGGCTGCAGGCTGGTGGGATAGACGATCATCGCGCCGGCCAGCAGGGGAGCGAGGAACCCAGGATTCATGCCGTACATGTGCGAGAGCGGCAGGATCGAGAGGATCCGGGTTTCGGTCCCGAGTGGCACGACGCCCTGCAGCGAGGTGCTGTTCGACACGATGTTGCGGTGGCTGAGCATGACGCCCTTGGGCTCGCCGGTGCTTCCCGAGGTGAATACGATCTCGGCGAGCCCGTCTGGATCGGTCTGCGGCGGGGGTGCCACCGCGGCGCCAGCGGCGCGATCGACGAGCGACTCCACGGCCACCACCGGAAGCTCGAGTCTGCTCGCGGACTTCAGGGTCGGCATCGACGCCAGCACCAGCTTCGGCCGGGTCTGCGCCGCCAGCTTGGAAGCGAAGGCGTCGGTCGAGCGCACGTCGATGGGGACCGAGATGGCCCGCGCCCACTGCGCCCCAAGCGAGGCTATGCCCCATTCCGGTCGAGGGACCGCCCAGATGAGCACCCGGTCGCCAGGCCCGACTCCCGCCTCGCCCAGCAGCGTCGCAACTCGCGGCACCAGGTCGCCGATCTGGCGATAGCTCCAGGTCCGGGTCCGGAATGCGGGCTTGATGCGAAGCGCGGGATGGTCGCCGTGCGCGCGTGCAACCTCGACGACGAGCTCGGGAAGCGTCTCCATGCCAATCTCCCTCTAGGCGGCCGGCGGCGAAAGGGCCCGACCGAAGAACGCGTCGAGCCAGCGGGCAAGGTCGCCCGCGCAGACGTCGTCCACCCTGCCGTGCGTGGCGCCGGCGCACCAGTGCAGCTCGATGGTGAGGCCGGCGGCCTTCGCCTGGTTGAAGAACGCTTGGGTGCGCTCGGGCAAGTCCTCGGTGTCCGCAGTCCCGTGCGTCAGCATGAGCGGCCGTGACCCCATGTCTGGGAGGGCGTCCAGAGGGTCGCCGGATCCGAACCAGACACCGGTCCGCAGCCAGGTTCCGATGAAGGTCGCCCAGGTGCCCGGATACGGCGGATGGCCGCGAGCCTTCAGGCGCTGCTCGAACTGGTACACGATGCGGGTGTGCATCGAGTCGAGCGCCAATGCCTCGACTCGCGTGTCGGTTCGCGCCTCGCCGATGGCGGCTGCCGCACCCATCGAGTTGCCGAAGACGCCCAGGTGGGCGGGGTGCTTGACGCGCTCGACCCAGTCGATCATCGCACGCACGTCCTTCTGCTCAAGAACGCCGAGGGTCGTCTGGCTGCCGGTGCTGCGGCCGCCATTCCGCTCGTCGAAGGCGACGAGGTTGAACCGCTGGTGTAGGCCTGGGGCGTAGTGGAGGATCCCGGTCTTGTTCTGGCCGTAGCCGTGGACCAGCACGATGGTTGCAGCGGTGGCCGAAGCGCCGTCTGCGGCGGGGATGTACCAGCCGGCGACGTGGATGCCGTCGCTGGTCACCACCTCGTCGCCGGCCTTCACGCCCTGGCTGGCACAATCGGTCATGTCCCTGTTGTCCGCGCGAATGCGCGCGTCGTCGGCCATTGGGTAGTTGATCGCCTCATAGGCCCAGCCGTAAACGTCCATGGGCGTGCGGCAGTCGTGGCTGCGGTTCTCATCGACCGATACGGCCTGGCGCGACGCCTCATAGCCGACATACCCGGTGTAGCCCAGGCCGGCGATCACGACGACGATGACCACCGCGACGGCAACGCGTAGGACGCGGCGGGACGATCGCTGCGGACGATGCATGCCGGCACGCTAGCCGCGGGAGACTGCGGCACGACTGCGGGCCAACTCAGGCCGGGGCGCCCAGGCGCGCGAGCCCGTCGCTGGCCGAGACGCAGTCACCGCCGGCGGCCACCAGCGCCTCCCGAAAGGCGGTGGCTGCCGCGGGACGGTCGCCTCGCGCCTCGTGGCGCTCGCCGAGGGTTACCAGCAGGTCGACCTGTCGCCCGCGAATGAGGCGCCGGCTCTCCTCGATGTACTCGCTGTCGCCGTAGAACGGGCAGTCGTCGAGGTAGTCGCCGCGGATGAGCTGCCGGGCTTCCTCCAGGAGGCGCACCGATTCGTTGGTGTCGGTCGAGGTGCCGGCGCGGGTAACGAGCTCCTCGAAACTGGTCACGTCGCTCCAGCCGACCAGTGACGGATCGAGCCGGTAGCGGTCGTTATGGAACGTGATGGCGTGAGAGGTCTCGCGCCGGCGCCGAGCTGGCTCCAGGATCCCCCGCAGCCCCACCAGGGTCCGATGAAAGGCGAGATCCGCCCGCTCGATGTCGACGTCCGGCCAGACCACGTCGGTGATCTCGTCCTTGGTGGCTCCGCGATCGCCGCGATCGAAGAGGAAGGCGAAGATGGCCTCGGCCTGCCGGCTCCCGGCCTTGGGGCCGCCCCAGCTATTGATCGCCTCGCCGTTCCGCTCGACGCGCATCGGTCCAAGGGCGTGCACCCGCAGGGTCAGTGCCGCCGATGCGTCGACGAGCGAGTCGTTGAGGTCGGTCCCACGACGAGCGAGCGCGCGCTGTTGGGCGCCGAGCGTGGCAAGCGCCTCGGCCTGCTCGTCGCGCAGCTGGCCGATGTAGAGCGACGCAGCGAAATAGCTAGCGGCGTCATCAAAAAGCGCAGTCTCGCGCGCGGAGTATGGGCGCCCGTCGAGGCGCGGGCCGAAGCGCGCCTCGCCGTACCGCCGACCCTCGGCCACCAGGGGCACCGCCAGGGCAGCTGCGGCAGAGGGCGGCCCGCCGCCCAGGTTCGCCACCACCGCGCCGGAATCGGTCGAGACTAGCGCCTGCCCAAAGCCGAGGTATCGCGCCAGGCGTTCGATGGCCGGCTGGATGGCCACCTCCGGCGGCTGATCGGCGAGCGCGTGGATGCCGAGAGCCCGCCCCAGCCGGCGATACGCGGCATCGCGCGACGTGCGGGCTGGGTTGAAGAGGTGCTGGAGCCATTCGCGGACAGGATCGAGGAGCGCGACCGTGGCCACCAGGGCCAGCACCATCACGATCGGCAGCGTGGTGTGCAGGATCGGCTCGGCCAATGCCTCGAGGATCCCCAGCGCTCCTACGTACACGGCCACCGCCAGGCCAGCCAACAGCGAGTAGCGGAAGGCATTCCGGATCGCCAGTGGCGAGAGAAAGATCCCTTGCCCGAAGACTGCGTAGGTTGCGACCACCAGGGACACGGTGATGAACGAGACGCCCACCCAGTTGGGACCCCCGAGGTCTCGCGGGAGGAACCGCAGCGTCCCGCCGACCGATGCCAGCGCGACAGTGACCAGGGCCGCCAGCGTCTGGTTGCGCCGGGATCGGTCCCCATTGGCCTGGGCGTAGGCGCGTACGGCCAGCCAGATCGCCAGCGCAAAGATGGCAATGCGCAGGCCGATCCAGCCCCATGCGAGCAGCTCGCCGGGGATGCCGGGCAGCTCCAGGCGAGGCGCGACCACCGAGATCGGATGCGCTGGATCGAGCAGCTGCTGCGCGCCCATCACCGCTCCGACGGCATATGCCGCGCTCAGGGCCATGCTCTGCCAGGCGGCATACGGGCCTTCGACCGTGAAGGCCAGGATGATGTGCAGTGCCGCCGCCGGAAGCAGGAAGGCGGCGACGTCCTCGAGCGCGTTGAGGTTCGCGATGACGGCCGGCTCGCTGGTCGTGCGTTCGACCAGGATCGATACCGACCACGCCACCAGCAGCAGGCTGACCCAGGCGAACACCCGCGGCGCGCGATCGCGCGGCGCGCGGGACAGCACCGTAAGCCCAAGCCACGTCGCGAGGATCGCGGCAAGGGACTGCGACGCGATCTCCAATGGCTCGGGCTCGAAGATCGAGGGCGCCCCCGTTATGCCGTTACGGCAAGCGCGCGTCACCGTACTCCCGGCCAGCCCCCTTATCAACACCTTATGGGCGCCGCCGATCGTCCTGCCGGCGGCCCATTGCCGGGCTGCACCAAATTCCTGCTGGTCCCTCTCGACATTCGCGCGAGCGCTCCGCAAGATGAGCGCCCTCCGAGCAGCAGGGGCACGAGGTGGCGCCGATCCGAGCCACGCGACATCGCAGCAATCAGGTGCTGGCGCTCGCCGTCTGCGCCTTCCTGGCAACGCCGAGTTTGACCGCGGCGTCACCGATGTCACGCCCCTCCGCTGACGCGCCCATCAGCGCGACGATCCGCAGCGCGGTCGGCACGCTGACGCCTCATGCCCTGCAGCCCGGTCAACCACGGGTCCGCAAGGGCAACGCGGTGATGCCTTTCCACACACTGGCTCCTGGTGCGCTGCAGGCCGCGAAGCTGCGCGCGGCGGCGCACGTATCAGTTGGTCAGCGGCGTCCCCTGGCGCCGGTGCAGCTCCCGCTCACGGGGCTCTTCAACGGGCTCAACGGGGGCGGCCTGAGTGACTACTCGGCCACGCCTCCAGACACCACTGGCGCCATCGGTCCAACTCGCTACGTCGAGATGGTGAACCAGGAGATCGGCGTCTTCGACCGGAGCAACCTCGCCCTACTGAGCAGCAGCGACAACGGCACCTTCACGGGCGCCTCCCTCCTCGACTCGGTCAGTGACCCGCAGATCCAGTGGGATGGGCAGGCCAATCGCTGGTTCTACGCCGCGGTGGCCGTCTCGCAGGGCGACAATTCGCTGCTCTTCGGCTGGTCGAAGACTGCGGACCCCTCCGACCTCACCAACGGCTGGTGCCGGTTCGGGATCGGGCGCGGCAGCGACCTGGACGACTATCCCAAGCTGGGCCACGACGACAACTTCATCCTGCTCGGCTCCAACGTCTATTCCGACGTCGCCGCGCCGAACTACACGTTCGAGACCGCGACGCTGTGGGCGATCCCCAAGCCGGCCTTTGGCGATGCTTCATGCGCGGGACCGTCGACCGCCTGGTTCTTCGCCGACACCGTCCATCCACTCAAGAACCGGGACGGCAGCGACGCCTACACACCGGTTCCTGCCAACACGGCCGACGCTTCCGCCACCGGCTGGGTCGTCTCCGCCCACACCCCGCTGAGCGGCGACAACGCCTACCTCGGCGCGCAGACCAAGCTCGAGCTCTGGCACTTCGTGTCCAACGCGGGCACGCCGGGACTGATCGCCGACGGAGAGGTTCCCGTGCCGAGCTTCGACATTCCGGGCTCTGCCCCGCAGCCGGGGACCTCCTTCACCCTCGACACTCTCGATGCGCGCCTGACCCAGGCGGTGGCCGTCAACGATCCCGGCGCAGGCGGGGCGAAAGGCATCTGGACCCAGCACACCGTCGCCGGTCCGGGCGGTCGCTCGGTCGTCCGTTGGTATGAGGTCGCAGCCGGGGCGCCACCCACCCTGCGGCAGCAAGGGCAGGTCGACAGCCCGACGGACTTCGTCTTCAACGGAGCCATCTCGCCGGCGATCGGCGGGGACAGCGCGGCGGTCTTCTATAACCGCAGCGGGACGGCTCAGCTGCCAGTCATCGGGGCGCAGAGCCGCGGACCGTCCTCACCGCTGGGGACGATGGACGCCGGCGAGCTCATCCTGGGCACCAGCAGCGCGTCCGACCTTGACTACAGTTGCTCCGCTTCAGCGCCATGCCGCTGGGGCGACTACGCCGGCGCGACGCCGGACCCGGCCAACCCCGGCGTCGTATGGGGCAGCAACCAGGTGAATGGCCCGTGCTTCATCATCTGCGGCTGGTTCGCGCAGTGGCAGACGCGCAACTTCGCGGTCGTCGCCTCCACCGCCCCGCCGCCTCCCACCGCTCCTGGCCCGCCACGGAACCTGGCCGCGACCGGCGGCAACACGACCGTCGACCTGACCTGGGCGGCACCCTCGTCGGACGGCGGATCTGCCGTCACCCACTATGAGATCTACCGCGGAACGTCATCAGGCAGCCAGTCGTGGGTGGCCGAGGTGGGGAACGCCCCGCTCTCCTTCCACGACATTGGCCTGGCCAACGGCACGACCTACTACTACACGGTCTCCGCCAAGAACGCGGTAGGTGAAGGCCCGCAGTCAGCGGAAGCATCAGCCAAGCCGCAGCCACCACCGCCGGCGCCGCCATCGGCTCCGACGTTGCTGAGCGCCAGGCCCGGCAACGCCCAGGTGACCCTGTCGTGGAGCGCGCCGAGCTCGAACGGCGGTTCGGACGTCACCAACTACACGATCTACCGCGATACGACGAGTGGCACGAGGATCTTCCTGGTGACAGTGGGGAACGTCCTGACCTATGTCGACGCGGGCGTGAGCAACGGCACGACCTACTACTACACGGTCGCCGCGGTCAACGTCGCCGGGCCGGGACCCCAGTCGAACGAGCTGAGCGCCACCCCGGGGGCGCCGAACTTCACCATCAGCGCACAACCATCAAGTCAATCGGTGACGCGCGGACTCACCACGACCTATGCCGTGACGGTCACGCCCAGCGGGGGCTTCAGCGGCCTGGTGTCTCTGTCGGCCAGCGCCAGCCCAAAGGCCAAGGGCGCAAGCTTTGGCTTCAACCCCCAGCAGCTCAACCTGCCGGCCGCCACGACCTCGACCCTGACCGTACGAACCAACCGCAACACCGCGCGGGGCACCTACACCATCACCATAACCGCCAGCGGTGGTGGGC
>VBJP01000116.1 GCA_005880165.1 Chloroflexota bacterium
GGCATCACGAAGATCAGCAGCGCGTCCGGTACCAGGTTGCGCACTGAACGCGCGCCCTGCGGGTCGATGGTCAGGATCGCGTCCCGCCCGGCGGCGAGGATGCCGCGGACCTGCTGCACGGGCGTGCCGTACCAGTTGCCGTGCACTTCGGCCGCTTCGAGAAGGCCGCCTCGGGCGCGCAGCTCCTCGAACTCTTGCGGCGTGATGAAATGGTAATGGACCTTGTCGGTCTCTTCCGGACGGCGCGGTCGGGTGGTGACAGTGACGATCGGCACGACCTGGGGATGGGCCCGTGTCAGGTCGGCGACAATGGTGCTCTTCCCGACGCCGGATGGGCCGGAGACCACCACCAGCAGCGGATTCGGGAAGGTGAGTCGCTTCTCCCGGTGGCTGGAAGGGCGCTTCTGGGTGCTGGTCACCACCCCTCCATCGACTCGGGAACCGTCTCGGCCCCTTCCACGGCGGATCCGACTCCAATCGGGAGCCCTTGCACGGCGATCCCGACCGTCTCGAGGGAGGCGGCAAGGTCCGCCGGCAGCTCGCTCCAGGCATGCAGCCGACGTCCATCCAACGGTCGCTGCAGCGCGATGCGGGATGCATGGAGGAACTGGCGCTGGAGTCCTCCTGGACCGATGCCGCCGCCGTAGCGCAGGTCGCCAGCGATGGGCAGGTGCAGGTAGGCGAGATGCGCGCGGATCTGATGGGTGCGGCCGGTCCGCGGATGCAAAGTCAGTACGCTGTAGCCGCCGCCTGCGCCGGCAACCCGATAGTCGGTCACCGCCTCCCGACCACCGGCGACGACCGCCATCCGCTGGCGATCGCGCGGATCGCGACCCACCGGCGCCTCGATGCGTCCACGGGGTGCCGACGGCTCGCCCCGCACCAGCGCCAGGTACTCCTTTTCGACCGACCGATCGCCGAACTGCGCCATCAGGCTGGCCTGCGCCGCGTCGCTCTTGGCGATCAGCAGCAGGCCCGACGTCTCCTTGTCGAGCCGATGGACGATGCCCGGCCGCTCGACGCCGGCGATGGAACCGAGCGGCTGGCCCTGCGCCTGTGCGCGTCCGACGAGTGCGTGGACCAGGGTCCCGCGTTCATGCCCCGCGCTGGGATGCACCACCATGCCGGCCGGCTTGTCCACGATCAGCATCGAGGCATCCTCGTAGGCCACCCGGAGCGAGACCACCTCCGGCTCGATGCGTGGATCGCGCGGGGCCGACAGGACGACGCTGATCTGCTCACCGCCGGCCAGCCGATCGCTGGCGCGCGCCCGCTCCCCATCGACCAGCGCACGACCGTCGCCGATCAGCCGCTGGGCGTGCGCGCGGCTGATGCCTGCCAGAGCCACCACCGCCAGGTCGAAACGACCCGAGGGCGCTGGACCCCGAACGATCCGGTCATCGGCCCCCCGGACGGGTGCTGCCGCGGTCGCCGTTCCGTCGGCGCTGCGGTTCAACCCGCCGCCCCGCCCCCGCCGGACCCTGGCCGCTGCGACGGCTCAGGTGCCGGAGCCCGATCCGTGCGAGGTCGCGGGAGACGTTCCGCGTCCCGACGTTCAAAGATGGCGAGCAGGACGACGATCGACAGGATGCCGACCACGATCGACGAGTCGGCCACGTTGAAGGTCGGCCAGCGCAGATCGCCAATCCCGACCGAGACGAAGTCGGTGACGTACTGCTGCCGAATGCGATCCGTCAGGTTCCCGAGGGTCCCGCCCAGGACGAGCCCCAGGATGGCGTACAGCCACACGCTGCGTCCATGCAGGGATCGGTAAAAGTAGGCGATGGTCACCAGCGCCACCGCGCTCACCACCAGGAAGAGGACCTGCGAGTCCTGGAGCAGGCTGAAGGCGGCGCCGCGGTTCTGCGCATGCCATAGCTGCACGAAATCGCCCACCACATTCGTCCGCGTTCCGACCGGAAGGTTGGTGACCACCAGCGCCTTGGTCACCTGGTCGGCAAGGTAGACGGCGCCGGCCACCCCTGCCAGGACGCTCGCCTCGATGAGGCTGCGTCGGCGGGAGGCGTGCTCGCTCATCGTTGGGCCGAAGCGTACTACGCGCGCCGCACGGCGAGCCGCAGGCGCCGGCCGTCGAGCTCGAGCTCGTCGAAGCGATCCGGCTCCTCGATCCTCGCCTCTGCCGCGAGTACCAGCTCATCGGCCAGCAGCTCGGCAGCGAGCCAGTTGCGATGCGGCTCGAGCCGCTCGATCAGGCCGGGGTCGCCGCCCACCGCCGCCGAGATCCGATCGTTGATCTCGTAACCGGCCGACTTGCGGAGGCCCTGAAGCCGATGCCCGACCTCTCGCGCCGCGCCCTCCGCCTCCAGCTCCGGCGTGAGGGTCGTGTCGAGTGCGATCAGCAGCTCGCCTTCCTCCGCCAGCTCGTGTCCGGCCCGCGCCCGGGCGATGAGCTCGAACTCATCCGGCTCCAGGACCTGGCCACCAGCCTCCACGCGTCCATCGTCCAGCTGGCGCCAGGCTCCCGCTCGCGCCGCCGCCATGATCGACGCCACCCCGCTCCCACGTCGCGGCCCGATCACAGGCAGCAGCGGCCGCAGCGTGCGCTCGATCAGTGCCGACTCATCTGGGATCAGCTCCAGCCGCTTCACGTTCAGCTCATCGAGCACCTGCGCGGTCAGCTCGCGATCGACGATTGGGTCCTGGCTCATCCCTCCCCCACCTCCGCGGCGCAGGCGCAACACGGGCAGCGGCTGCCGGACGCGAATGCCGGAGGCCGATCGCGCCGCATGCCCCAAGGCGACAACCCGCCGCGCCCGGTCGACGGCTGCCTCCAGGGCCTCATCCCTGCGTTCCCGCCCGAGACTTGGGAAATCGGCCAGGTGGACGGAGTCGGGGGCGCGGTCGTCGACGGCCGCTACCAGGTTCTCCCAAATCGCATCAGCGAGGTGCGGCACAAATGGGGCGAGCAGCCGGGTGAGGGTCGCTAGGACCTCGTAGAGGGTTTCGTACGCGGCCGCCTTGTCGCTGTCGAGCTCGCCCTTCCAGAACCGGCGGCGGTTCCGACGCACGTACCAGGTCGAGAGGTCCTCGACGAATCGCTCGACCGATCGCGTCGCGCGCAGCGCTTCATACCCGTCGAGCGCGCCGCGCACATCGGCGGTCAGCGCGTCCAGCCGGGAGAGGATCCATCGGTCAAGCAGACTGCGGCCAGACCTGTCGCCGCCGCCACCGGGAAGCCATCGGTCCAGGCGCGCATAGGCAACGAAGAACGCGTACGTATTCCAGAGGGGCAGGAAGAAGCGCCTCACGGCCTCATGGCCCGGCCCGTAGCCGAAGTTCAGGTTCACCGCGGGGTTGGCGGCACAGAACATCCAGCGCATGACGTCGGCTCCGATCTTCTCGGCCGCCTCGTCAATCGGGATGGCGTTGCCCTTGCTCTTGTGCATCTCCTCGCCGTGCTCGTCGCGCACCAGGGCATAGCCAAAGAGCGTGCGGGTCATCGGCTCGTCAGCCATGACGGTCGACATCGTCAGCAGGGCGTAGAACCAGTTGCGGAACTGGCCCGGGAACGACTCGGTGATGAAATGCGCGGGAAACCAGTCCCGCCAGTAGGCAGGATCCGAGTTCCAGCGCAGGGTCGAGAAGCCCACGATTCCCGCGTCGAGCCAGGGATTACCTACGTCTGTGATCCTGCGCGAGCGGCCACCACACGAGCCGCAGGCGATCTCCACCGCATCGATCCAGGGCCGATGCGGCGTGTGCCCCTCGAACGCCTCCCAGCCCTCGACGGCGCGTTCGTGCAGCTCGTCGCGGCTCCCGATTACCTCCCAGGCATCGCACTCGCCGCAGACCCAGATCGGTAACGCCAGGCCGTAGTAGCGCTTCTTGCTGATCATCCAGTCGCCCATGTTTCGGAGCCAGTCGAGCTCGCGCTCCTCGAGACCGATGCCCTCCGGCAGCCACTGGACCTGGCGCGTCACCTGGGAGATCGGCTCGCGCAGCGGATCCATGCGGATGAACCACTCATCCACCAGGCGGAAGACGAGCTGCGTGCCGCACCGCCAGCAGACCGGATAGCTGTGCAGGTAGCCATCGCGGGCAACCAGCAGGCCCTTGCGCTCAAGGTCGGCGGCGATGTCGAGCGCCACGTCCTCCGACGGGTCTGCCGTGGCGCCGGCGAAGCGCCCGGTCTGCCAACCGTAGCCATCCTTGAAGATCCCGAACTGGTCGATCGGATCGAGCACCGCCAGCCCGAACTCCCTGGCAAGCGCGAAGTCCTCCTGGCCGCAGCCGGGCGCAATATGCACGATCCCCGTCCCCTCCTCATCGGAGACCTCGCCCCAGGAGATGACCGGGTGCTCCACACCCTGCTGCACCGGTAGCTCATCGAAGGGACCCTGGTACGTCAGCCCGACCAGTTCGCGACCGGGGGCGGTGCGCAGGACGCTCGCGTCGCCGGCCACCCGCTCCTTGGACCCTTGCGACACCCACCAGCGACGGCCGTCGCGACCCTCGACCAGGAGGTAGCTGAGGTCGGGGCTGACCGCCGCCGCCACGTTGGAGGAGAGCGTCCAGGGCGTCGTGGTCCAGATCAGCAGGTCCTCGCGCTCGTGACCCAGGGTCGTGAGCGGCAAGCGGATCGTCAACGACAGGTGCCGGATCTCCCGGTAGCCCTCCGTGGCGATCTCCATGTTCGACAGCCCGGTGCCGCAGCGCGGACACCACGGCATCACGTCGTGGCCCTTGTAGACCAGCCCCCGCCGATGGCACTCGGCCAGGAAGGCCCAGATCGTGTAGTTGTTCTCGTCCGAGTTCGTGTAGTAGCTGTGCTCCCAGTCCATCCACATCCCGAGCCGCAAGCTCTGCTCGGTCTGCAGCGCGGCGAAGCGATCGACGCGGGCCTTGCACAGGTCCACGAAGCGGTCGATCCCGAACGCCTCGATCTGGCGCTTGTTGTTGAAGCCCAGCTCCCGCTCGACCTCGACCTCGATCCACAACCCCTGGCAGTCGAAGCCGTTCTGGTACCGCTGGCGTTCGCCGAGCATGGTGTGGTAGCGCTGGTAGAGGTCCTTGTAGGTCCGGCCCCAGGCGTGGTGGACGCCCATCGGATTGTTGGCCGTGATCGGGCCGTCCAGGAATGAGTAGCGCGAGCTGGCCCGGGCGTTGCGCGCGAGGTAGCGCTCCACCGCCCGTTGCTCCTCCCACCGCGCGATCTGCGCCTTCTCGAGCGCGACGACGTCGAGCTTGCCGTCGACCGGTCTGAACACCTTCTCCTGACTCGTCATGGATCTCCCGCGCCCAACAAGAATCCCGTCCCGCTGCCGGGACGGGAAGCATCGTCTGAGCTCCCGCGGTACCACCCGCGCTTGACCGATGGCGCCCTCGGGACACCGCGATCCGCTCCGTCGCCACGACTCTTGCAGCCGAAGCTCACGAGCCATGGCGCCGCCTGCGCTATCGGGTGGCGCACCCGGGAGGCGTTACGCACGTTCTGAGCCCGTCGCGACTGCGTCGAGCACCGATCGCTTGGCGTCTCCGACTCGGGAGAGATCACGCGCCGTCCGGGCCGCCCGCTTCCACCCTCCGGGCTCGCTGCTGGCCCCGTCCCGACGGCCGCGCCGGCTCCGTCATTGTCGTCTTGGGACTGTCCGCCCGATGGTCGCAGCGCCGCGAGAGCGTGTCAATTCAGGGCATCGCGGCTCGAGCGGTCAAGACCAGGGACGCCAGCGCGCCGACGGCGACGAGTCCCGTCAGGCGCGGCCACCAGGCTCGGGCCGCAACAACCGCCAGGGCCGCCGCGGGCCCACCCAGCGTCAGCGCCAGGGCAACCAGGCGCGACCAGGTGCCGCCATTCACCGTCAGGGCCTGGTTGGCCTCGGCGAGGCCCCAGGCCCCCAGCGAGGCTACCAACGGCACCAGCGCCCAGCTGATCGTCCCGAGGGTGCGTACCACGACGTCCGTCGCCCAGGCGGGTCGTGACCAGGATGCGGCACGCCGCTCCCGCGCGGCACTGGGAGCCGAGATTGGCGGCTCCTTCCCTGGCGCGTAGGTACGCGGGGGCCGTGCGACCGCCGTCGCGGCCTGTCCCGCATCGGCCTCGAGTGCCACGCGACGCTCGGCCTCCGCCGCGACCAGCGCTGCTTCTCGTGCAGCAGCCAGGCGGGCCTCCAGCTCGGAGCGCTCGATCCCCGTCAGGAACCGGTCGGCGTCGTTCCGGGCCTTCTGCTCCTCTTCGGTGGGCGCTTCGGCCGGCGGCTGCTCGAGTGTCCTGAGTCCATCTGGAAACGCGGCCCGCACCCGTCCGCTCACCTCGTCCAACCGCTGTTTCACGCGCGCGGCGGCACCCAGCGCCTCGAGCAGATCGGCTTCCGATGCGGCGCCGATCGCCAGTCGACCGGCATCGGTGGGCACCACGATGACCGTCGGCGTCCGAGCCAGGCGGACGAGCACGATCTGCTCCTCGCCGCGAAGGAGGGCCTGGCCGAACGACCAGCCGAGCACCGGGAATCGGCTGCGGATCGAGCCGGCTGACGGGCCGGTCAGCGCGACCCGGGTGACCGGTCCCCGCGCCAGTTGGAACCGCCGGCTGCCGCCCAGCCATTGCAGTCGGAGGCCGCCGACCTCGACGTCCATGCGCAGGCTGAGCGGAACGACCGCCAGCAGGATGGCGCCGGCGATGGCTATCGCTCCTCCGACCACCGCGGCCGGCTCCGCCATCGTCGTCTTGGGACTGTCCGCCCGATGGTCGCAGCGCCGCGAGAGCGTGTCAATTCAGGGCATCGCGGCTCGAGCGGTCAAGACCAGGGACGCCAGCGCGCCGACGGCGACGAGTCCCGTCAGGCGCGGCCACCAGGCTCGGGCCGCAACAACCGCCAGGGCCGCCGCGGGCCCACCCAGCGTCAGCCCCAGGGCAACCAGGCGCGACCAGGTGCCGCCATTCACCGTCAGGGCCTGGTTGGCCTCGGCGAGGCCCCAGGCCCCCAGCGAGGCTACCAACGGCACCAGCGCCCAGCTGATCGTCCCGAGGGTGCGTACCACGACGTCCGTCGCCCAGGCGGGTCGTGACCAGGATGCGGCACGCCGCTCCCGCGCGGCACTGGGAGCCGAGATTGGCGGCTCCTTCCCTGGCGCGTAGGTACGCGGGGGCCGTGCGACCGCCGTCGCGGCCTGTCCCGCATCGGCCTCGAGTGCCACGCGACGCTCGGCCTCCGCCGCGACCAGCGCTGCTTCTCGTGCAGCAGCCAGGCGGGCCTCCAGCTCGGAGCGCTCGATCCCCGTCAGGAACCGGTCGGCGTCGTTCCGGGCCTTCTGCTCCTCTTCGGTGGGCGCTTCGGCCGGCGGCTGCTCGAGTGTCCTGAGTCCATCTGGAAACGCGGCCCGCACCCGTCCGCTCACCTCGTCCAACCGCTGTTTCACGCGCGCGGCGGCACCCAGCGCCTCGAGCAGATCGGCTTCCGATGCGGCGCCGATCGCCAGTCGACCGGCATCGGTGGGCACCACGATGACCGTCGGCGTCCGAGCCAGGCGGACGAGCACGATCTGCTCCTCGCCGCGAAGGAGGGCCTGGCCGAACGACCAGCCGAGCACCGGGAATCGGCTGCGGATCGAGCCGGCTGACGGGCCGGTCAGCGCGACCCGGGTGACCGGTCCCCGCGCCAGTTGGAACCGCCGGCTGCCGCCCAGCCATTGCAGTCGGAGGCCGCCGACCTCGACGTCCATGCGCAGGCTGAGCGGAACGACCGCCAGCAGGATGGCGCCGGCGATGGCTATCGCTCCTCCGACCACCGCGGCCGGCTCCGCCATCCCGCCGAGCAGCAGACCGGCTCCCGCCGCCGACAGGGCGGTCAGGCCCAGCAGCAGCGGCAGGGCCAGGATCCTGCCAACCTCGCGGGCGAGGACGACGCGCGCGATGGGCATCGTCTCGTCAGACATGGCCTAGGCCTTCTCCGTCACGCGGTACTCGAGGTAGCGACCGGTCAGCAGCCGCGTCTGCGCATCGAGAGCTGGCAGGTTGCTGAACAGGATGCCGATGATCGGCAGCCCGATCCATTGCACGTAGCT
>VBJP01000094.1 GCA_005880165.1 Chloroflexota bacterium
CGGGCGTCCTGGCCTCCGTGCCAGTCAGTATAGCCGGGGGCCGAAGCCAATTCGGGACCTGCTAGACTCCGCCGCCGAATGGCGTTCCTGTTCGATCCGCTCGATCGCAACCCGGATCTCTTTACGCTGATGTGGGTCTCTGGCCTGCTCCTGCTGGTCGGATCGGTTGTGGTTTACAACATTGCCCAGAACCGATATCGGCGCTATCCCACGATCCTTGCCCTCCACGAATGGGTCTTCTGGCCGGTCGCCATCGCGTGGGGGATCACGCCGTTGCTGGCGGTGATCCACGTTCCGTTGCTGCTCCTGTTGCTCGTCCAGCTTCCGGCCCTCGGCGTCGTGCTGTGGGCCACCTTCGTAAAGTTTCCGCCCCTCATCGCGGCGGCAAACGACGAGATCCGGCGGCGCCGGTTCGTGCCGCCGCCACGTCGCGAAGAGCGCGCCCGCTCGCGGCCGACGCCCGCCGGTCGACGCCGTACCCATCGTCGCTGAGGTGGTTGACAAGTCGACGCGGGCGGCCATACTCACCGCCAGTCATTCTGCAGACCGGCGCCGCCTGTACGAGCAGGGCGCCATCGGTCCAGACAGGAGGAAGGCAATGTCGAAGACGGCCACGGTCGCCGTTGTCGCGTCGCGCCTCCGGAGGATCGCCGGCTAGCTCACACTTCGTGAGTTGTGCGGGCCGTCCCTCGGGGACGGCCGTTTGGTTTTCCACGGCCGGTGCGCGACGTTCCACGTCGATCGCTCACCACCGACCTGGAGACTTCCTTGAAACGTTCCGCTCGGCCTCCGCGCCCGCCTCGCAGCGAGCGGGCGAGGTCGCCTACTCGTCTCAGCTCGTTCCGTTGCGTCCACTGCCACACCGATGTGCCGGCTGACGCGCCCGGGACGAGCCATAGGAACCACTGCCCCGCTTGCCTCTGGAGCCGGCACCTGGATGACCGTCCAGGCGACCGGGCCGCGGATTGCGGCTCGTCGATGGAGCCGATTGCCATCACCGTGCGCGGCAAGGGGGAGTGGGTGCTCATTCACCGGTGCACCGGTTGCGGCGTGCTGCACGCTAACCGAAGCGCGGCCGACGACAACCCGCTGCTTCTCCTGCGGCTCGCCGTCAGGCCGCTGGCGCTGCCGCCCTTCCCGCTCGACCGGCTTTCGCTCGTCTAGTCGCAGAGCCGGCGATCACTCGTCCTCCTCGGCGGCCTCGGTCTACGCTCGGTCTGACCGATTTACCTCGAGGCGGCAGCCGCGGGCGAAGCTGGCTCCGGCGGCGCTCCCGTCGCGACCTTCTCGAACAGAATCTCGCCGTCGCGCGCGTCGATCCGAACGGTGTCGCCGGCCACGATCTCGCCGCCCAGGATCCGCTTGGCGAGCGGGTTCTCGACTTCGCGCTGAATTGCGCGCCGCAGCGGACGCGCGCCATAGGTCGGGTCGTACCCCTCCTCGGCGACCAGGGCCGTCGCGGGATCGGTGATCTCGACTTGGATCTGCGCCTCCTCCAGCCGGCGCCGAACGCCGCCGAGCAGCAGCCCCACGATCTTCGCCAGCTGCTCATCGGTCAGCGGCTGGAAGACGATGACCTCGTCGACCCGGTTCAGGAACTCCGGCCGGAAATGCTCGCGCAGCTGGAGTCGCACATTCTCGGCCGCCTCGTTGAAGGCGGCGCTGCCGCGCTCCGCGGCATCGATCAGCGCAGATGAGCCGATGTTGCTGGTCATGATGATGACCGTGTTCTTGAAGTCGACGGTGCGCCCCTGGGAATCGGTCAGGCGTCCGTCATCGAGGAGCTGCAGGAGGACGTTGAAGACGTCCGGGTGCGCCTTCTCGATCTCGTCGAAGAGGACCACCTGGTAGGGACGCCGCCGCACGGCCTCCGTGAGCTGGCCGCCCTCCTCGTAACCGACGTAGCCGGGAGGGGCACCCACCAGGCGCGAGACGGCGAACTTCTCCATGTACTCGCTCATGTCGACGCGCACCAGCGCCTGCTCGTCATCGAACAGGAACTCGGCGAGAGCTCGTGCGAGCTCCGTCTTCCCCACGCCGGTCGGGCCAAGGAAGATGAAAGAGCCGATGGGCCGCTTGGGATCCTTGAGGCCGGCCCGCGCTCGCCGGATGGCGTCCGAAACCGCGGTGACCGCCTCGTCCTGACCGATGAGTCGCTCATGCAGCCGCTCTTCCATCTTGAGCAGCTTGTCGGTTTCGCCCTCCATCAGGCGGCTCACCGGAACTCCGGTCCAGCGGCTGACGACCGCGGCCACGTCGTCCGCGTCGACCTCCTCCTTGACGAGGACTGATCCGGAGGCCTTGATCTCGCGGAGCTTCTGCTCCTGCTCGGCGAGCGTCTTCTGCAGCTCGATGGCGCGGCCATACTGGAGCTCGGACGCGCGCTGGTAGTCCTGCGCGCGCGTCGCCTCCTCGATCTGCGGCTGGAGCCGCTCGATCTCTTCCCGCGTCTCGCGGATGCCGGCCACGATCTCCTTCTCGCGCTGCCACTGGGCCTTCATCACGTCTCCGCGCTCGCGCAGGTCGGCGAGCTCCTGCTCGAGCAGCGTGAGCCGCGCCTTGGACGCCTCGTCCTTCTCCTTTCGCAGCGCCTCGCGCTCGATCTCGAGCTGCATGCGCCGCCGCTCGAGCTCGTCGAGCTCGGCGGGCATGGAATCCATCTCCATGCGCAGGCGGCTGGCCGCCTCGTCGATCAAATCGATCGCCTTGTCGGGGAGGTACCGCTCGGTGATGTACCGGTTTGACAGGACGGCCGCGGCGACCAGCGCGGAATCGGTGATGCGAACGCCGTGGTGCACCTCATAGCGCTCGCGCAGTCCCCGCAGGATAGAGATCGTGTCCTCGACGGTCGGCTGGTCGACGATGATCGGCTGGAATCGGCGTTCGAGCGCGGCGTCCTTCTCGACGTTCTTGCGGTACTCGTCGAGCGTCGTGGCGCCGATGCAGTGCAGCTCACCGCGCGCCAGCATCGGCTTCAGCATGTTGCCCGCGTCCATGGCGCCCTCGGCAGCGCCGGCGCCGACCACCGTGTGCAGCTCGTCGATGAACAGGATGATCTGGCCTGATGCAGCGGTGACCTCCTTCAGCACGGCCTTCAGCCGCTCCTCGAACTCACCGCGGTACTTGGCACCGGCCACCATCGCGCCCAGGTCGAGGGCGACGACCCGCTTTTCGCGCAGGCCCTCGGGGATGTCACCGCGCACGATGCGCTGGGCGAGGCCTTCGACAATGGCCGTCTTGCCGACTCCCGGCTCGCCGATCAGCACCGGGTTGTTCTTGGTGCGCCGGCTGAGCACCTGGATCACGCGCCGGATCTCCTCGTCGCGGCCGATCACCGGGTCGAGCAGACCGCGGCGTGCGGCATCGGTCAGGTCACGGCCGTACTTCTCGAGGGCTTCGTAGGTCGCCTCAGGATTGGGTGTCGTCACGCGCTGCGAGCCTCGGATCTGGGTGAGCGCATTGAGGACCGATGCCGCGTCCACGCTGTGTTCCTTGAGCAGGCGCTGGGCGATGCTGCCGCGCCGATCCTCCAGGATTGCGAGCAGGAGGTGCTCGGTCGACACATAGTCATCCTTCATACGCTCCGCGACCAGATGTGAATCCGAGAGGACGCGGCGGGCCTCCTCGGAGAGGGTCAGCTGGGCCGCACCCTCGACGTGGGGGAGCTTCGCGAACTCGTCGCGCAGCGACGCGGCGATCGTGGCGGGGTCGACGTCGAGCCGCTCGAGGACCGCCGGGACGACGCCATCGGCTTGTTCGATCAGCACCAGGAGCAGGTGCAGCACCTCAAGCTGCGGGTGGCCCTCGCCCTCTGCCAGCTGCTGCGCCTCGGCGATCGCCTCCTGGGCGCGTTGGGTGAACCGCTCGATCCGCACTCAGTGGCTCCCTCGCTCGGTCCGGGGGTCTCGCTGGGGATGGTGAGCCAGCAGCGAGGCAATCTCGTCTCGGGTCTTCTCGTCGAGATCAGGCAGCACGACGCGTACCCGAACGATCAGATCGCCGCGGCCGCCATCGCGTCCGGGTTTTGGCAGTCCCTTGCCGGTCACATGGATCTCCTGGCCGTTCTGGGTGTTGGGCCGGATCCGCAGCTTGAGCGTTTCGGTGGGGGTCTGGACCGGAACCTCGGCACCGGCGATCGCCTCGTGGAGCGTGACCGACAGGTCCGTGCGCAGATCGGCGCCGTCGCGCTCGAAGCGTGGATCGGGACGCACGTGGACCGTGACGTACAGGTCCCCTGAGGGTGCGCTGGCGTCCTCACGGAGGCCAGCGCCACGCAGCTTGATGCGAGCTCCGTCGCGTACCCCGGGCGGAATCTTGATCTGCAGGCGACGGCCATCCACGTCGACCATGCGCTCTGCGCCGCGCGCCACCTCCGCGAGCGTCACATCCGCGTCGGCGTGGAGATCGACGCCGGGCAACCGGGCCCGGTCGGCGGTGGCGGTGCGGGCGTTCGATCGGTTGGAGGTACGCCCGGCCAGGAGATCCCCGAAGTCGAAGACCTGCTCGGAGGCGCCGCTCGACCGCCGGCTGCCCGAGCCCCCCGTGCCGGCACGTCCTCCCGCGCCAGGTGGTTTCCCGGCGCCGGCGGTGCCAGGACCCCCTGCCCCGGCCGAGAAGGAGAATCCCTCATCCCCGAAGAATGCACGGAAGAAGTCGGAGAAGCCGCTCATCTCCTCGGGGGAGACGGTGCGGTAGCTGTATCGGACGCCTCCGGGGCCGCTCGCGAACGGACCGGCGCCACCACCAAAGGCGTTCGCCCAGTCGGTGGCGCCGGCGCCGCCGTACTGCTGGTACGCCTGCCAGTTGGCGCCCAGCTCGTTGTAGCGCTTGCGCTTGTCCGGATCGGACAGGACCGCGTGCGCCTCGTTGGCGTCCTTGAACTTCTGCTCGGCGGCCTTGTCGCCGGGGTTGCGGTCAGGATGGAGCTCGCGCGCAAGGCGCCGATAGGCCTTCTTGATCTCGGCCTGGGTCGCCGTCTTGGGAACGCCCAGGACCTCGTAGTAGTCCTTGTACTCCATCCGACCGCTGCGTCAGCCCTGTGATCAGCCCTGCGCGCCGCCCGCCGTGGTGGCCGGCGGCTGCTCGACGGGCGGCGGCTTGACCGGCACCGTCGGCGTGGCCGCCACCTTCCGCCGGCTCGGCCGCCGCAAGACCACGGCCTTCTGCCGAGCATCACGCTCGGCCTTGATGCGAGCCGCCGGGCGCGGCCGGTCGATCAGGGCCTCGGCCAGGACCTCGTCCATCGAGTCCACCGGCACGATCCGAAGCTGCTGGCGTACCTCCTCAGGCACGTCGATCAGGTCTTTCTCGTTGCGCCGCGGGATGAGGACCGTCTTGACCCCTGCCAGGTGGGCGGCGAGTAGCTTGCTCTTGAGCCCGCCGATCGGGAGGACACGGCCGCGGAGCGTGATCTCGCCGGTCATCGCCAGGTCTCGGCGCACCGGCTTGCCGGTGAGCAGGCTGGCGACCGCGGTCGCCATGGTCACACCGGCCGATGGGCCGTCCTTGGGGGTCGCCCCTGCGGGAACGTGAACGTGGATCGTCTCCTTGCCGAAGGAGTCGGCGTCGATCCCCAGCTCCTTGGCACGAGCCCGCACGTACGACAGGCCGGCACGTGCCGATTCCTGCATCACGCTCCCCAGCTGGCCGGTGAGGATGATCTCGTCCTTGCCCTGCATGCGGGTCGACTCGATCTGCACGATGTCGCCGCCCGCGTCGGACACCACCAGGCCGGTGGCCATCCCGATCTGGTCCTCGGCTTCCAGCTCACCGTAGTCGAAGCGCGCCGGGCCAAGGTAATCCTCCAGCTCGGAGGCCTTGACAACGACCCTTACCTTGCTGTCGTCCGCCACGCGACGGGCGACCTTGCGGGCAAGATTCGCGATCTCGCGCTCCAGGTTGCGGACTCCGGCCTCCTTGGTGAAGGCCTGGATGAGCCGAACCATGGCCGGCTCCTCGATGGTCAGCTGCTTGTCGGTGAGGCCGTGGGCCTCCAGCTGCTTGGGCATCAGGAACTTCTGCGCAATCCGCAGCTTCTCGAGCTGAGTGTAGCCGGGCAGCTGGATCACCTCCATCCGGTCACGGAGGGCCGGCGGGATGGTGTCGAGCATGTTGGCGGTGGCGATGAAGAGCACCTTGGAGAGGTCGAACGGCACCTCCAGGTAGTTGTCCTGGAAGGAGAAGTTTTGCTCCGGATCGAGCACTTCCAGCAGGGCCGATGAGGGGTCGCCACGGAAGTCCATGCCGACCTTGTCGATCTCGTCGAGCATGAAGACCGGGTTCGCCGATGCGGCCGTCTTGATGCTCTGGATGACACGGCCCGGAAGCGCGCCGATGTAGGTGCGCCGATGTCCCCGGATCTCGGCCTCGTCGTGGATGCCTCCCAGGCTCATGCGCACGAACTTGCGGCCCATGGCCCGGGCGATGCTCCGGCCCAGCGAGGTCTTGCCCACGCCGGGCGGGCCCACGAAGAGGAGGATCGGACTGCGGATCTTCTCGGCGAGCTTGCGCACCGCCATGTACTCCAGGATCCGCTCCTTGGGCTTCTCCAGGCCGTAATGATCCTCGTTGAGGACCTTCTCGGCCTCGGACAGGTCCAGGTTATCCTCGGTGAGCTGGCCC
>VBJP01000092.1 GCA_005880165.1 Chloroflexota bacterium
TACGGGTCGTCGAGCTCCCGGTGTAGCGAGCTGGCCGCAGCTTCGTCCGGTCGGAACGGAATATTCCACTAATACCGCTTAGTGGTACCACGCGCGGCGGCCTCCTTACTCACAGTAATGTGATCTCCGTGCCAGCCCGACCCGCATCGACCACGCGGATCGGTCGGCACACCGGCTCCATGCCTTAGACATCGGCAGGAGGTACACGCGATGACTATTCCGCCGCCGATCCCCGAGCGCGAGATCCTGCGGCCCGAGGAACCAGGGATTGAGTTCCCGAGGGAGGAGCCGCCGCGCGACGAGCCGGCACCCGAGATTCCGTGGACCGAGGAACCGGAAGAGGAGCCCCCGAGGACCGAGGAGCCACCGCCTGGCGACAAACCGCTCGGCGCCTGACTGAGGGTCGCCTCGGGCGCCGTCAGGGCCGGTAGATGGGGCCGGATGCCCGGTGAGCATCGGGTGTAAGGCTGCAGCCTGTCGCGCTGGCGATCCGCAGACGACGCGGCGACGCGATCGGTGAACGCTACCCTGCGGGCCAACGCAGCTCGGCTTCGCCCCCAGGTGCTTCGGGTACTGGTGCCTCAGCCCGGGAGACGATCGACGTCGCAGATGCCCTCGTCGAGTGGCTTGCCGCCGCGTAGATCCGTTTGTGCGTGCCGTTCGCACCTGATACGCAGTAAGGACGCCTCTGGTGGCACCGATCACCCCAGAGTGCCGATTGGCTCGCCCAAGCTAGTGGAAGGCTGCTTCTAGGCAATCACCCCGCGCGACCGCAGCATCTCCACCACTCGGTCGCGCGGCAGGGCCGGGGTTCGGTGCCCGCGGAAGCCGACCATCTCTTCGTTCGCAACGAGCACGTTAAGGACCGCTTCCTCGGTCGCCTGCACGACTGCCGCGTAGAGCGGGTCAAGGAAGCCCCAGGGGATGAAGCTCAGCGCGTCGAGCCTCCCTTCGCCGGCTCCGAACAGCGTATTGGCGCCCGGGGTGAAGGCCCCCGGATTGGCAGTCGACAGCGCCATGAACAGGTCGCCTGAGAAGTGCGAGCCGGTCGTGCCGGTCCGCGCCAGCCCAAGGGTCACGCGGCGCGCCAGGGCGCGGCATTGGTCCGGGAGTAGCGGCGCATCGGTCACCACGAGTGCGATACACGAGCCGGCCCCGGGTGGCGCGCTGAACGCCTCCGCCATGGGATTGTCGTCGGCCAGCGCCTCCCCGAGCGGCACCCCGACAATCGTCAGCTCGGCACGGGCGCCGAAGTTGGCCTGGAGGAAGACGCCCACCGTGTAGGTCGCGTCGCCATGGTTGACGAGCCGCGAGGCCGTGCCCGAACCGCCCTTGTACTCATAGCAGTTCATGCCGGTCCCGCCACCAACCGATCCCTCCTCGAGGGGTCCCGCCTGAGCCGACTCCAGGGCGCGCACGCCAACCGCCTCAGTGACGTGGCCGCCGTTGATGTCATTGAGGTAGCCGTCCCAGGTCTCACCAGCCACCGGCAGCAGCCAGGCCTCGGCGACGGCGGGGTGGTGGAGGGCGGTCCAGCGCACGATCGCGGCATGCGCGACACCCACCGCATGGGTGTTCGTCACGCAGATCGGCCCGCTCATGGTCCCCGACTCGTTGATCCACGACACCCCGGTCATCTCGCCGTTGCCGTTCTGCGAGTGGTAGCCGGCGGCGCACGGATCGCCGGGGCTGGCCCGGCCACGCGGATGCACGGCGGTCACCCCGGTGCGGACGCCGTCGCCCTCGATGAGCGTGGCGTAGCCCACCTCTGCACCTGGCACGTCGGTGATCGCGTTCCAGGGACCGGGGCGCCCGGCGAAGGGGATCCCCAGCGCCCGAGCCCGCTGCTTGCCCGACGGCGTGGCGAGCTGCGGATCGGGCTGTGTGCCCGGCACGCCGCTCACGCTTCGGCCTGGGCCTTCTCCGCTCCGGGCAGCTCACCGTGGTCGAGGGCTGGGTGGCGCAGACTCCAGGCCCGCCCGCCCTGGGGCAGGATGTAGACCGCCCAGTAGACGAGCCCGATGGCCAGTGTGGCACCGGTCACGATCAGCGCGGTGGAGCTCTGCTGAGTCGTGACGTAGACCAGGGCGGCCAGCGCGAGCAGCGGCGGGACGGGCCACCACGGCATGCGGTACGGGCTGCCATCGGTCGCGCCGGTGGTGCGCCCCACCAGCGCCGCGATCGAGATCAGCGCGTAGTCGGCGACCAGGACCGCGCCGGTGAGGGTGATCAGCGTGCCAAGGTCCACCGTCAGGCACAGAATGGCGCTCACGATGCCGACCAGTGCGGTGGCGATCCACGGCGATTTGAACGTTGGATGCACCGAAGCCAGCCACTCGTTGACGACCCCCGGCCAGGCACGGTCGCGCGCCGAGGAGAAGAGGATGCGCCCGAACTCGAGGATGATCGCGAGGGTGGCGTTGAAGATGGCCAACGCGATCCCGAGTGACACGATGGTGTCCACGGTGCTGTTGGTGGTGGCATTCAGGAAGTAGGTCATCGGGGCCGGATCGGTCGTCACCTTGGCCAGGTTGGGTGCCCCAAGCAGCACCGCGGTGGTCGGGATCAGCTCGGCGGCGACGGTGATCACCAGCGACCACAGGATGGCGACCGCGATGCGCCGGCTGGAGCCCTGGGTCTCCTCGGAGAAGTTCACGGCGTTCGAGTAGCCGTTGTAGGCGAAGACACCGGCCGCCGTCGCGGTCAGGACCACGCCAAAGGCAATCGGGCTCAGGCCACCGCTGGCGCCGCCCACCACAAAGTTGCCGAAGAGTTGACCGATGCGGTCAGCGTGGAAGTTGACGATCCCGATGAGCGTGAGGATCAGCAGCGCGACGAGTTCGATGGCCAGGAAGATGCCGGTCACGATGGCGTTGGTGCGGATGCGCAGGATGCCGACCAGCGCCGCGAGCAGGCAGACCACCGCTCCCGCGATGCGCGTGTCGACCGTCACCACGTTGGCGATGTACTGCGCGGTGCCCAGCGCGATGACCGCTGGGATGAACGCCACGCTGTTGAGCATCAGCGCGAAGGTCGCGAAGCTCAGCGCGTTGCCGAGACGAGCCCACGGCCCCTTGAAGGCGTGCCAGACCAGGGCGTAATCGCCGCCCGCGATGGGGAAGGCTGCCGACAGCTCGCCCCAGCAGAAGGCCATGAACACGCCGATGATCGCCGCGAAGACCAGCGCCAGGAAGGCTCCCGTGCCCGCGGTCAGGATGATGAACGGGATGATGATGAAGACCGATGAGGCGGGGGTCACCGCCGAGACGGTGATCGCGATGTTGCCCCAGATCCCGAGCCCGCGGTGAAGTTCCTGTTCGTACCGCGTCTCGCCCGGCGCGGCAGCGCCCATCCCGACACCCGTCTGACCAGCCACGAAGTCTGCCCTCCACCACCCTGGATCCGACCCCCGCGGCTCCGAGACACCGCTCGGCGCTGCGCGTATTCAGCGCCGCGGCCGCGCGGCGGTCAAGACCCTTGGGCCCGACGGGTCGGACCCGGACTCGATTGCTGTCCGACCCACCGTGGACCGATCGAAACCCGTTCGAACAGGATCGGCGGGTAGCCCTCCCCAGGCCGTCTTGATGGTCCCAGGAGGAATCGCTCTTAGTGGGACCCGCCAACTGTGGGCATGCCCTAGCTCGGGGCGCGCGGGGGCGTCAGCTGGGGCGTCAGGCCCACCCGGTCCAGCAACCGGACCGAGAATACGGCGCGGATTTAGGCGCAGAACGCTGGAGCCGACGGAGGGAGTCGAACCCACAACCGGCGGTTTACAAAACCGCTGCTCTACCGTTGAGCTACGTCGGCCCGGCGCCCCGATTCTAGCGGGCCCCACCTGCTGAACGCTGGCGGACGACCTCGAACAGGAGCAGCGCTCCGGCGGTCGCCGCGTTGAGCGACGCGACCCGGCCGGCCATCGGGAACTGCACCAACAGGTCGCAGCGACGCTTGGTGGCGCCCGAGAGGCCGCTCCCCTCCGACCCGACCACGATCGCCATCGGTCCAGTCAGGTCCGCCTCCCACGCGGACGCCTGCGCCTCCTGGTCGGCAGCCACCAGTCGGAGGCCGAGCTCCTTGAGCTCGTGAAGGCTGGCCCCCAGGCTTTCGACGCGCGCCAGAAGCAGGTGCTCGCTGGCCCCGGCCGAGGCCTTGACCGCCGCCGCGGTCAATGGCGCCGCTCCCCGCTCCGGAAACACGACGCCGTCGACGCCCGCCGCCTCCGCCGAGCGAAGGAGGGTTCCCAGGTTCGTGGGGTCCTGCAGGTGCTCGAGGACGAGCACGAACGGGTCATGCCCGCGCGCCGCCGCCCGCGCCATCACCTCCGTCAGATCTGACCAGCGCCGCTCGCCCACCTCTAGCAGCACGCCCTGGTGGCCGTCGAACCCGGCAATCCGCGACAAGCGGTCCGGCGACACGATCTCGGCCGATAGGCTTGCCTGCCGCGCGCCGGCGAGCAGGGCGTTGAGCTCGGGGTTGGGTTTGGCGGTGGAGGAGACGAGGAGCCGATGAGCCGGTCGACCGGCGGCGAGCGCCTCCGCAACAGGACGCCGCCCGCCGATCCATTCGGTCATGGGCCGTCGGTCGGCGAAGCGTCTGCGAACGGTTCGACGCTCGCCACGGCGTACGTGGCAATCCCCTCGGTCCCCGCGAAGCCGAGCCCGTCGCTGGTCGTGCCCTTGACGCTGACCGAGCCGGCGGGAAGTCCGGTGAGCTCTGCGATGCGCCGCTCCATCGCTTCTCGCGCCCGGGCGATGGCCGGCCTCGCCGCGACGATCGTCAGGTCCACCGTCCCCGGCCGAAATCCGGCGTCGCGCATCCGCTCCACGGCGAGCCGCAGGAGCTCTCCGGAGTCCGCGCCGCTCCAGTGCTCGTCTCCCTCCGCGAAATGGGTGCCGACGTCGCCCAGGTGAGCTGCACCCAGCAGAGCGTCGATCACGGCGTGGAGGGCAACATCCCCGTCCGAGTGGCCCGCGAGACCCCGCGGCTCGTCCGGAAAAACGAGGCCGCCCATCTTGAGCGGAACCCCGAACTCGAGGCGATGGGCGTCGAAGCCGATCCCCGCGCGGGCGCCCACCGCCGAAGCATCGAGCGCGACAACCGATCGTTCCCGGAGGATGGCACGCAAGACCGGCAGATCTCCATCTTCAGTCAGCTTCCGGTTCGCGGGATCGCCCGCGACCGCCCGCACCGGCACCCCGATCGCTGTGAGCGCCGCCGCTTCGTCGGTGGGCTCGCCGCCTCGTGCCCCGGCCGCATCGAGAGCGGCCAGCAGGATGCCGAGGCTGGCCGCCTGGGGGGTCTGCGCGGCGCCCAGGGAATCGCGCGAGACGGTGGCCTCGACCAAGCCATCGCTCAAGCGCTTGAGGGTATCGGCCACGCTCAGCACGGGGATGGCCGCTCCCGTCTCCCGCGCCGCGTCCAGGACCGCCTCGATGAGCGACGTGTCCACGGCTGGACGCGCGGCATCGTGCACCAGCACGAGGGTGTCGCTGGAAGCTCCCGCATCGGACAGGCCAAGGAGCCCGGCATGCACGGACGCCGAGCGCGTCTCACCGCCCTCGACCAGGAGGCATCGGTCCGCAGCGGGTGGCAGGCGGTCACGGTAGCGCTCGACCTCGCCCGCTGGGACCACCACCGCCACGCGCGTCAGCCCCGGGGCGACGAGCAGCGCGTCCAGGCTCCAGCGCCAGATCGGCCGACCCCACAGCTCGGTCCACAGCTTGTCTCCGCCCATCCGGCTGCCGCGTCCGGCGGCGACTAGGACGCCGGCCACTCCGCTCATCGGTCGGACGTCAGCCGCGTTCGCGCCGGCCCGTGCTGCGACGGGATGAGGTTTCCGCGCCCGCGGACTCCTGTCCTCGCGCCCGCATGGGCGTCGGCTCGATGTCCGCCGCCGGGATCCCGTCATGCGGCTGCGCGAAGATCATCCGCCCCGCTACCGTCTGGAGGACACGGGTGACGGTGACCTTGACCTCGCGGTCGAGGAATCGGCTACCACCCTCGACCACGATCATGGTGCCGTCGTCCAGGTAGCCCACGCCCTGGCCCGGCTCCTTGCCCTCCTGGATGATCCGGACGGCCAGCTCCTCACCGGGATGGAGGACGGCCTTCACCGCATTGGCGAGCTCGTTGATGTTGAGGACGCGGATCCCCTGCAGCTCGGCCACCCGGTTGAGATTGAAGTCATTCGTGAGAATTGCGGCTCCGTGCTCGCGGGCGAATGCGACGAGCTTGGCGTCGACTTCCCCGATCTCCGGGTAGGTCTGCTCGCTGATCTCGACTGGGCTGATGGCGTCCTTCTGCAACGCGGAGAGCATCTCGAGGCCCCGTCGCCCCCGGTTGCGGCGCATCGGGTCGGGTGAGTCAGCGATGCGCTGCAGCTCGTCGAGCACGAAGCGCGGGACGACCAGCGTGCCCAGGATGAACCCGGTGCGGCCGATGTCCACGATTCGCCCGTCGATTACCGCGCTGGTATCGACCACCACCTGTCCCGGGTGCAGCCTCCGCCGCCCGCCAGGAAAGATCCCCGTTGCAGCGGGAATCAGGACATCCCTCTTGTA
>VBJP01000093.1 GCA_005880165.1 Chloroflexota bacterium
ATTTCCGCCAGGCGAGGAAGGCCGTGCCGTCCATCCCCATCGACCGCCATAGCCTGGAAAATGGCCTGCGCGTGATCCTGTCGCGGGATGACCGTGCGCCGGTGGTCGCCGTCAACCTGTGGTATGACGTCGCGAGCAAGCACGAAAAGCCCGGCAAGACCGGCTTCGCGCACCTCTTCGAGCACATGATGTTCCAGGGCTCGGAGCACGTCGACAAGGGCCAGCATTTCAGCCTGGTCCAGGGCGCCGGTGGCACCCTGAACGCGAGCACCTGGCTGGATCGCACCAACTACTTCGAGACGCTGCCGAGTCATCAGCTCGAGCTCGCCCTGTGGCTCGAAGCCGACCGCATGGCGCGCCTCGTCGGTGCCATGACCCAGGAGAAGCTCGACAACCAGATCGACGTGGTGAAGAACGAGCGTCGCTCATCGGTCGACAACCAGCCGTACGGGACGTGGGACGAGAAGCTGCAGGAGCTCGTCTACCCCGACGAGCATCCCTACCACCACTCGGTGCTGGGCTCGATGGAGGATCTCGAGGCTGCGTCGCTCCACGACGTGAGCGAATTCTTCGAGACCTTCTATCGGCCGAACAACGCGGTCCTGTCGATCGTTGGCGATTTCGAGCCAGACGCGGCCATGGCGCTGGTCGAGCGACATCTGGGTCCGATCCCGGCCAATCTGGCTCTGCCTCCGCAACCAGACGTGGCGCTTGACCCTGTGCTCATGGGCAGAGAGCGACGCGAGGTGCTGCCCGACAAGGTGCCACTGCCGCGCACCTATCTCGCCTACCGCATTCCAACCTACGGGACCCCGGGGTTCGACGCTATCGAGGTCGGCGCCGACGTGCTCGGGACCGGCCGCGCCAGCCGCCTGTATGCGAACCTGGTGCGAGTCCGACAGGTGGCGCAGGACGTGGCCATCTTCCCGTTCCCTCTGATCGGAGGGGCCGCGATGCTGGCGGTGTGGGCGACCGCGAGGCCAGGCGTGGAGGCCGCGATCGTCGAGGCGGCCATGCAGGATGAGATCGCGCGGCTGCGCGAGTTGGGGCCGACCGACGAGGACCTCGACCGGGTCCGCAACCTCCATGACGCCGCGGTGGCGACCTCGCTGGAGCAGGTCAGCGAGCGGGCTGATCGGCTGTCCATGTACACGACCTTCTTCGACGACCCGGCGCGGATCAACACCGAGATGAGCCGATACAGCGCGGTGACCGCCGACCAGGTGCGCAATACGTTCGCCTCCCACGTCCGGCCCGATAACCAGGTCGTGCTCACCTACGTCCCGGCCGAGGACGGCGCTCGGACCGCCGGTGCCACGACCGCCAAGGATGAGGCGCGGGCGGCGGTGGAGCAGTCATGACGGCAACGCTGAGCGTCCCTCCTCCGCCCGCCTCACCGCGCCCCTATCACTTCCCCGCCTTCGAGCGTCGCGCGCTGCGCAACGGCCTGAACCTGTGGCTCGTTCCCCTGCCGGATCGGGAGCTCGTGAACGTCCACCTCGTCATCGACGCTGGGGCCGCCGCAGAGGACGAGGCGAACGCCGGCGTCGCGGCGCTGACGGCGCAGCTCCTGGTCACCGGAACGCGAAGACTGGACGCCGCAGCATTCGCCGACACCACCGAGCGGCTCGGCATCGAGATGAGCAGCGAATCCTCCTGGGACTGGGCGCGCGCCGCCTTCCAGTCCGTGCCGCGACACCTCGACGAGGGCTTGGCCCTCCTGGCGGAGATGGTCCGCGAGCCCAGGCTCGACCCCGGTGAGTTCGAGCGGCTGAAGGCGGAACGGCTGACCGACATCCTGCAGGCGCGGGCGGACCCTGGCCGTCTCGCCGATGAGCGCTTCCTCCGGCAGCTGTACGACGAGGCGACGCCCTATCACCGCCTCTCGGCCGGCACGCCCGAGAGCGTCACGCCGCTGACCCTCGACGACGTGCGCAGACACCACAGCACCCACTACCTCCCAGGGCGCGCCAACCTGATCGTGGCCGGCGCCTTCGATCCGGATGCGGTTGTGCGCTCCGCCCAGGAGCGCCTTGGCGACTGGGGCGGGACGGGGCCGGGGCATCGCGACATCGAGCCGCATGCGGCTGGCGGGAGGCGCATCGTCCTGGTCGACCGTCCGGGTTCGGTGCAGAGTGAGCTGCGAGTCGGCCTCATCGGAATCAGCAGGCTCGACACACGGTTCTTCAAGGCAAGCGTGATGTCCGCGGTGCTCGGTGGCGTGTTCTGGAGTCGACTCAACGTGCGGCTCCGGGAGGAGCTTGGATACACGTACGGCGCCCATACCTACCTGGACCTGCGTCGTGCCCGCGGACCGTTCCAGGTGAGGACCGCGGTGCAGACCGAGGTGACCGCGCCGGCGCTCACCGAGCTCCTCGGCCAGCTCGACAGGATCCGCAGCGAAGACGTGCCGGCCAAGGAGCTGCGCGAGGTGAAGGACTACCTGATCGGCGTCTTCCCGCTGCGCTTCGAGTCGACCGGTGGCATGGCCGCCGCCATGGAGCCGCTGGCCAACTATGGACTCCCTGACGACTTCTGGCAGACCTATCGCGACAACCTCGATGCCGTGTCCGATAGCGATGTGACGACGACAGCGGCTGAGCTGATCGTCCCGGATCAGCTGCTCTGCCTGATCGTCGGCGACGCCGCCAAGGTGCGCGGCGAGCTCGAGGCGACTGGCGTTGGACCGATGGAGGTCGGCACGCCCGACTAGCGGGGGTTGGCGGCCGCGATCCCGGCCTCGTGCTCTTGGACGGGCTTCTCGTCAGCGGGCTCGCGCACGCGGGCTTCGTCGGCCCCTGCCCCACCATCGGCCCCGACGACCAACTCTGCGGCGCCTGGCCCTGGCTCGGAGGGTTGCGACCTCGTGCCGGATCGCTCCGGCGAACGTACCCAGCGCAGGACGAAGATGGCCTGCGGTCGGCGCTGCTCGAGCTGCACCGATCCACCCTGCGCGGTCATCATGGCGTCCGTCAGGAAGAGTCCCAGCCCGAGTCCTCGACCAGCCGCCATGCGCTCCTTGAAGAGGCGCTCGGCCACGTCGTCGGCGATCCCCGGCCCGCCGTCCGAGACCCGCAGCATCACCTGGTCCGGGCCTGCTTCGAGGCTGACCTGGATGGGTGCCTTCTCGTTGGAGTAGCGATCGGCGTTGGTGAGCAGGTTGGTGATTGCCTGCTCGGTGAGTCGCTGGTCGCCCAGCGCGCGAGGACGGCCCCGTACGCGGACCCGTACCGGGCGGTCGGATCCGCGGGTCCGCAGCCGCTCGATGGCGGCGTTCACTGCCCGGCGCGGGTCGAACGGCTCGTTGACCGCTTCGACCATGCCGGAATCGGCCCGAGAGTACATCTCGAGGCGCTCGAGGACCGCGATCGCCGCCTCGACTGATTCCAGGGCGCGCACACCGTGCTGCGCCGACCGCTCGGGGGCATCTGCCTCGCGCTGCGCAAGCTCGATGCGCGCTCGCGCGACGGCGAGGGGATTGCGCAGCTCGTGCGCCACGAAGCTCGCGAATCGGCTGAGCCTGCGGCGCTCGTCCTCCTCGCGGCCCACGTCGCGCAGGAGGAGCACCGCGCCTCCGCCCGGAATGGGAGTGCCCTCCACGTCGATGAGCAGGTCACGCCCCGACATGGGCAGGCGGACGAACATCCGCCGACGAAGCGCCTGGGTCTGCGCGGCCACCTGCGGGTACTCGGCTTGGGCCAGGGCGGTGCCCTGCTCGTCGCGCGGGTCGGTGCTGTTGCCCCATTCAGCGAGCTCCCGCTCGATGAAGGATCGTCCAAAGAGGCGCAATGCTGCGCGATTGGCATACGTGCCACGCCCGTCACCGTCATACACGATCAGCGGCTCGGGGATGACTTCGGCCACCTCCGCCAGGCGGGCGCGGTCCGCCTCGGCGCGGCGTCCTGCGCTATCCACCTCGCGACGGACGTCGTCGGCGTGCTGCCGTTCCTCCTCAAGGCGTTTGCGGACCACCGCGCTTGCGTCGCGGGCCTCGAGCAGCGCCGCCCGTTCGCGCTCCGCCCGGAAGGCCAGCAGGATGACGAACGGCGAGCCGACCACGAAGGCGCTGATGCGGATGAGCTCGGCCATGGACGCCGTCGGCCGCTCCGGAAACGCGTTCATGAGGATCATCACGAGGCTCGCCGCGATGTATGCGTAAAGGGACGCGGCGGCTCCCAGCCCAAGGCCGACGAGGGCGATGGCAAGCACGACGAGCACGATAAGCGTCGTCGCTCCCCCGGACAGCTGCCCGAGAGCACCAGATGCGAGAGCCGCGATCACCCCGATCGCGGTGCCCAGCAGCGCCCGGCGATCAAAACGGAGCCTCATGACGCCACGCCTCCGGCCGCCGAAACGAGCTGGTGCTTCCGCCTGCGAGCCAGCGTGAGTCGGCGTCGGGCGGCGCTCAGGCGGCGCACCGGGTCACCGTGGATCAGGCGAGAGTTGAGGGCCTCCGGATGCTCTCCTCGCGCGATCTCGGCGAGCAGCGCCGACGCGCGATCAGTCTCCCCCGCCTCGGTCAGCAGCTGCACCAGGCTGAACCAGCGGCCGGGCTCCGCAACGGGCGATGCGGCGATCCGCTCGACGAGCTCCGATGCGCGTTCTCCATGACCGGCGCGACGGTGGGCGGCGATGGCGGCGCGCACGTCGGCGATCGACGGCTCGACCCCGAGCGCCTCAAGGAAGTTCAGGAGCAGCTCGGCGTTCTCCGCTCGATCTACCGCGCGTCCACGCCGCACCTGCACGTCGCGGAACTCGCCAAGCAGGATCCGAAGCTCGCGATCCGTCCAGCGGCGCTGCACGCCCTCGGCCGGCCACCGTTCACCGACCCGCTGGAGGAAGGACGCGCCACGCAGGTACATCCCGGTCGCGAGGTAGGCCTCGCGCAGGTTGGCCTGGACGAGGGTGTCGAACGAGGGATCGAGCTCCACGAGACGCTCGATGGCCCCAACCCAGTCGTCGATGCGGTTCCGATCCCGGTAGTGCTGCGCCGCGTAGCGGAGCCAGTAGTGCTCGCGGTGCGTCCGCCAATCCTGGCCCTCGATGTGGTGCTCGACGATCCATCGGTCCTGTGCGCTCGGTCCCTGCATCCAGACCGCCACGGGAACCCGAAAGCCGGCGACGTTGCGCCATTGTGGTTGGTGCCACCGGCTCGGCGCGACCGCGGCCACCCGAGAGCGCTGCAGCGGCGCGATGGGTCGCTCCCCCGCCTCGAGCGGCCAGTCCAGGGTTGCCGCCGTCCCCCGCTCGAAGGCGCGATCGTAGTGAAGCCGGCGCAGCGGGTCGCGCAGAACCGCCCATGCGCGGTTGAGGACCGAGGTTCGGCGCGTGGCGAGGTCGCTCGATGCCGCGCGGTCCGGGTGGTGGCGCAGCACCGACTCCCGGAAGGCGGCTCGCAGCTCGCCTGCGCTGGCGGACGGCTCCGCGCCCAGGACCGCATAGAAGTCGCGCTGCTCGGTGCGGACCGGATCGAGGGCAGGATCGATGGGCATTCGATCGAGTCTAGCCCTCCTCCTGTCCATTCCCCAAGCCGTTATGCTGCCGCGCATGGTCGAGACGCCACGCACGGCGGCGCCCAGAGCCGGCCACCTCCTGATCATTGGTGGAGCGGAGGACAAGCTTCGCCAGCGGCAGATCCTGTCGCGCTTCGTCAACCTCGCCGGCGGCCACGACGCGAAGGTCGTGGTCATCAGCACCGCCAGCTCCCTGGGCGACGAGGCGACCGAGCTGTATCGGTCGCTCTTCCACGCCATGGGCGTGGCCGAGGTGAGCGGCATTCGGCCGCTCAGCCGCGAGGAGGCCAACGACCCGCGCCTCAGCGATCTCCTGGAGGGGGCGACGGGCATCTTCATGACTGGCGGCAACCAGCTGCGGCTGGCGAGCGTGATCGGCGGGACCCTGCTGGGAAGGGCGATCGTCGATCGGCACCGCCACGGGGCGATCGTGGCCGGGACGAGCGCCGGCGCCTCGGCCATCAGCAGCTACATGGTCGCCTTCGGCACCTCGGGAGCGACGCCCAAGCAGCGCATGACCCAGCTCAGCGCCGGGCTCGGACTGCTGACCGGAGCGATCATCGACCAGCACTTCGAACAGCGGAATCGGATCGGGCGGCTACTGGCGCTTGTCGCACAGTCGCCGTCGCTGCTGGGCATCGGCATCGACGAGGACACTGCGGCGCTGGTCAGCCCATCGGGCATGCTCGAAGTCCTCGGCAAGGGATCGGTCACCATCCTGGATCCGACCAGGCTTCAGACCGATGCCTACGAGGTTAAGCGTCATCGGCCGATCATGGTGAGCGGCGTCATCCTGCATTCGCTGCCGGCGGGGTATCGATTCGATCTTCGAAAGCGAAAGCTGCTCGCCCCGCTCCGTCCGGTCGCCAGCACCGATCGGGAGGTTGCCTCGCTCGAGGCGGCGGGCAGGC
>VBJP01000097.1:0-2156 GCA_005880165.1 Chloroflexota bacterium
ATGCGACGCTTGCTCCGGGACATCGCGGAGCAGCGCGACCTTGGGGACGTGACCACCCTGGCGGACACGAACGTCGTGAACACCATCCGCGAGGAATCCGGCAAAGGCGAGGAGTAGCGTGGTTCGTCGGGGGGAGAGGCAAACGGCCCGCAGCGGGTATCTGCTAGCCACTATCGGCGCTCTAGCAGATTCCGCCGGCTGGTGGCTAACGTCCACGATCGTGGGGAGGGGAACTTGCTACCAGGACCCGGTCAACTCCGACGTGAGCATCTGCGGTGAAGCAGCATGGCAGTCGATCCTCGCCCTGGCGCTTATCGTCGCGGGCGGCGTCTTGCTCCTTTACATCATGTGGAGGCTCGCTGTCACCCTCGCTCGCGCCCCGACCGCTGCCAACCTCGTGGCGTTCGTCGTGCTCTGGGCTCTCAGCGTCGGGGTCGTGACGATCGGAACCCTCTTCGCTGTCTTCCATGTCACGATGCTGCTACGAGAACCATGGCCGCTTGCCAGGATCGCGACCCTCGCGGTTGGATTGGTGTTTGCGTGGGCGTGGCTCGTTGCTGCGCTCATCGTTGGGGACCGCAGCACGTCGCTGTAGCGCTCCCCGCGCTCGACGCCCGCGTCTGAAAACGCCGCCAGCGGTTCGAGGCGGGTGGCCCTCGGACACTCTCTCCGCGCCACCATGAGCTCGACAGCTCCGGCCGTATTGGCCATGCTGCTATAAGCGCGCACCCAGAGCCCGGGTAGCGCCACGGCATTACCGCAAGTGCTGCCGGCGAACCAAATCGGCTCCACAGGTGCTGGTGCAGAACTGGAGTTGATACCAGGATGTCCCGGCCCCTATCGATGAAGCATGCGGGGTCGTACGAACGCGATTCCGTCGCCGCCGATCACGCGGCCGGCGCGAAGGGCTGCCCAGATCTCCGCGGAGCGTACCGGCATCGTTCTTTCGAGAAGCGGAGCGAGCTCACGAAGAGCTCTACGAGAGGACGCCGTGTCGGGCACGGCAATGATTAGGCGAACCGGGCGTGAGTGTCGCGACGCCAGCGTCTCCCGCTTGAGCTGCGCCGGCCTCAGCTGGGCCTGGAGGTCGGCCATCGATCTGAAGATCTCGACCATGCACAGCTCGTTGGCGCCCGAGCAGAGAAGGTCTGCAGCCCGAAGCCCATCCGGGGAGACAGGTACCTCCAGACGGCACTCCCAGCTCGGGCTGACCGCGGCAACGATCCGCTGCGCGAGTTCGAGCTGGCCGCGGTCCCTCAATGAGACCGAGGACTTCGGAAAGACACGGACGCTCAGTTCGTGACCCACCGCAGCGACCGCACGGGAGTAGGCGCCGATGGCAAAACCGCGCGTCGCGCGCTCAATCTGGCTGATCGCGGATTGCGAGAGTCCGGCACGCTTGCCGACCGCGCGCTGGGTCAAGCCGACCGCCAGCCGCGCAATACGCAATTCCCGACCGATCTGTGCGCGCAACAGCTGCGCGCGCTGCCGTCCGGCATGCGCCGGCTGAACACGCAGGCTCATCGTGGTGAAAGATTTGCAGCTCTGACCTCACCGCCCGCTTATCCAACGCTTATCTGGGGTGATTGCGAAGCCTGGCCCGGGCAGGCCCTCCGCGCGGGATTGAGGTTGTTGCTGCAAGAGCGCCTCGGGAGCTTCATTGGCGCTGACTCAGCAGCAATGATGTATTAGATAGCGCCACATGAGCCGATTGCGCGCTTTTGCAACAGCAGGAGTAATGCGCTCCGGCCTGGCAGCGTGAATCGGCCGATAGAATCGCGGGATGGCGCGCGAACAGGCGGGCGAACAGGCGGGCGGGATGGCGGGCGGACAGGCGGGCGAACAGGCGGGCGGACGCGGCGGGCCGCGGGAGACGACCGAGGCGGCGGCTGAGTACCTCATGACCATTCGCTACATGCACGCCGAGGAGCAGCCGGTGATCGCGGCGCGCCTGGCGGAGCGCCTGGGCGTCAGCCCCGCGACGGTGAGCGGCATGGTCACCCGGCTCGCGCGCGAGGGGCTGCTGACCGTCGACGACCAGACCCGCCAGCTGGACCTGACCGACGTGGGCAGACGCGCCGCGGAGCGCACGTTCAGACGCCACGCCCTGGCCGGATGGCTCCTCACCGAGGTCGTGGGTCTCGGTTGGCCGGAGG
>VBJP01000097.1:2207-10100 GCA_005880165.1 Chloroflexota bacterium
CGGCAACCCCATTCCCCGCGACGGGCAGACCGCAGAGCGACCCGCGGGCATCCGCCTCTCCCAGGCGCGCGCCGGCAGCGAGGTGACGATCCTGCGCGTCACCGAGGAGGCGGAGGAGGACGCGCGCCTGCTCACCTTCCTCCAGCAGCACGGAATCCGGCCGGGGAGCGTGTTCGTCATCGACGAGGTGGCGGAGCACCTGGGCACCATGCGCCTGCATCGGACCGATAACGGCGGTGGCTCCATGGCGGAGCCGGTCACGCTCGGCCTGGTCGCGGCCGCCAAGCTGCGCGTCCTGCCCGACCGAGCCGATGCGAGCCTCTTCCATCGCGTCCCGGAGCGGGCCCGGGTGGCGGCCTCCATGGCCGGGGTCCTCTGACCAATCCCTCTGATAGGATGCGGCCGTGATCAGGAACCGGACGCGGCGCGGGATCATCGCCGCGATCGTCACGCTGCTCTGGCTGGGCTACATGGTCATCGGGCTCCAGGTCATCGCGCAGGTCGCTCCGACGGTGAACGGGAATGGGCCGGACGGGCTGGCGGCCTTCATCGGCCTGGTCAGCGGCGTGGTCGCTTCCGGCTTCATCATGTGCGCCGCACGCCGGCGGCGCATCGGTCTATTCGACGACGTCGCCCGAATAGAGCGTCGCGTTGGGCGGATGTTGCCGATCCGTGCCGGGTGCCAGGAGCCGTTCGTACAGCCCCGGCCGGCGGTCGGCGATGGTGTCCCACTCGTGCTCTCCGGGTCGCCGGCGAACGTGGGTGGCACGCGCCTTCTCCGGCTCGACTTCGCCGACCAGCACCTGCTCGTCCACGTCACTGGCGGTGGCGAGCCGACGCCCCTCGTAGTCGACCAGGATCGAGCGACCCAGGAACGTCGTCTCCCGCTCCTTCCCGACCCGGTCGCTGGCCAGCACGTAGCAGTGGTTCTCGGCCGCCCTGGCTGGCGCGAACAGCTCCGGATGGAACTCCACGCCGACCGGCCAGTTGGTGGGCAGGGCGATGAGGTCGGCCCCGTCCAGGGCGCAGACCCGGGCCGCCTCCGGAAAGCGCAGGTCGTAGCAGATCAGCACGCCGACCCGCATGCCCTCCAGTTGCTGTACCGGAAGCGGCGGCCATCCGAGGAGAGGATGAGCGCGACGTTGTAGATCTCGTCGCCTTCTGGCTCGAGCGACCCGCAGATGATCGAGACCCGATGCTCCTGGGCCAGCGTGGCCAGGCGGTCCGCGGCGACCGCGCTCGCGCGTCGCGCGACGGGCTGCGCCTCGTCCAGCGAGCTGTAGGCATAGCCGGTGACCGCTGCCTCCGGGAAGACGGCCAGCTCGACCCCCGCGCGGACGGCCTCGAGCAGCGAGCGCTCGATGCGCTCCAGGTTGCGATCAACCTGACCAATCTCCGGGTCGATCTGGCACGCGGAGACGCGGACGCTCATGGATTGGTCCTCTGCTAGCCTGTCGCGGAGAACGATGGCACCCGAGCTCTCGCGCAGGCCGCCGGACCCCCTGGCTTCGGCAGGGGCGTCCATCTTACTCGGCATACCCGGGCCTCTTCGCTGTGATCGGGTCGTGAGCCGCTCTCCCAGCGGGGCGTCGGATTGAGCGGGCCAACCGGACCACGCGAATCCACCGAAGGGCCGTACGAGCCGTGGCCGGAGCACGATCTCGGCACTCAGCCGCCACCCGAATCCGGTGTTGAGGACGCGGATGCCAATGAGCCGATGCCGCTCACCCCTGGCGATGCCCGCTGGGATCCGCGTCAGCTGGGGGAGCGTCGCCGGCCGACGACTGCAGAGCAGGCAGTGCCCTGGCTGGTCGGGGTTGTGCTTGCCCTGGCGGGCATCGTGATCGTGCTGCTGGCGCTGATCTTCAGCGATGCGAACGGGGGCTTTGCTGCCGCCACGGTCCAGCCCACACCGCTCTTCTTGCCCTCCGGGTCAACGGCGCCGTCGCCAAGCGCATCCGCGCCGGTAAGCCCGTCGCCCAGTCCATCGGTCTCGCCTTCGGCGACCCCCACCAAGGCGCCCACCTACGGCAGCTTCGAGATGCTTTATCTGACCAGGCCCAACGCTGGGGCCGCCTCCGAGCTGCTCCGCGACGACTTCGCGACCCCGGCCGCTGGAGTCGTGCTGGCCGGATCGAGCGTCGACGTCACCCACTACGCGATTGCGCCGGATGGCACGCTCTCGGTGGCGATCATGAACGGCAAGCTGCTTGGTCTTGCCAGGGGCAAGCCGACCCGCATCCTCGCCAACCAGGCGGACGCAGCCACCTTTGGGCCTGACGCCAGCACGGTCTACGTCGTCCGGGTCACGCTGGGCGGCACGAACGACAACGCCGCCGTGACTGCCATCACCTACGCCAGCGCCAAGGCCTCGACGCTGGCGACCTTCACCTACCGGCACCCCCCGGAGCCGCAGCTGGGCGCCCTGGCAGGGGCCCGTTTCCTGGATGAGGGCGGCGCGACCCGCATCTACACGACCAGCGATGGGAACCTGGTGCTCTGGATCGCGAACGCCGGCCAGTGGAGGATCGATCCGGTCAACGGCAAGGCGGTCGCCGCGTCGCGCGCGCCTTTGCTCTGGTCAGCGGATGGCGCCCGCCGCATCGGGCTCGCCGCAAGTGGGCAGGTCACTACCCTCAGCGAGCTCGATCAGAATGGCAGGACCCTGTCGCGCACCTCGGTGAACGGGCTGATCAGCCACCTGCGCTGGTCGCCGCACGGCAATCGCATCGTGTTCACGCTGGGGATCAACCTCATTGGAGGCGGCGTCAGACAGGACCTCTACACCTGGGACCTGGTGAACGGCCGGGCCCCGACCGCGCTTACCGCCAACGGGGCGAGCTTCGGCGCCGAGTGGCTCGGTAGCGCACAATTCTGGCAGCCATGAGCCCCATCTCAGAGATCGTTAATCCCATCGGCGTCGAGCTCGACGAGACCGCCCGCGTGATGCGTATCCGCTGGGATGACGGCCATCTCGGGGAGTGGCACTGGCCTGACCTTCGGCGCGCGTGTCCGTGCGCGCTGTGCGCCGGCGAAGGCAACATGCCTGGCGTGGTCACCCTGGAGACCTACCTCACCCCCGAGCAGACCACCATGGAGCGCGTGAAGTGGATTGGCCGATACGCTCTGGCGCCAATCTGGGCGGATGGCCACGACACGGGCCTCTTCACGTACCTGCGTCTGCGCGAGATCTGCCAGTGCGCGGAGCACCAGCCGACGACCGATGACGCCTGAGCCGCCTGGGTCCACCGGGGCTGCTGGGGCGGCGGACCTCCCCGAGCCACCCGAGCCTCGCTTGCGGCGCCGGCCGAGGAGCGCGCGTCCCGCCGACTCCGGCGAAGACAATCGCGCCGGCGGCCTCCTGCTGGTCCACGCCCACCCGGACGACGAGTCGTTCTCGACCGGCGGCCTGATCGCGCGTTCCATCGCGGAGGGTCGCCGTGTCGACCTCGTCACCTGCACGGGCGGTGAGGAGGGCGAGATCCACGATCCGAGCCTCGATGCGGAAGAGGCCAGGCCAAGGCTCCGCGAGATCCGTCGCGAGGAGCTCGAGTGCTCGGTCCGTGTGCTGGGCGATGGCAAGCTGCACCTGCACCTGCTCGGCTATCGAGACTCGGGCATGATGGGCACGCCGTCGAACGAGCGTGCCGACGTGTTCTGGCGAGCGGACCTCGACGACGCCACCGGGAAGCTGGTGAAGATCGTGCGCAAGACGCGTCCAGCGGTGATGGTCAGCTACGACAGCAACGGCAACTACGGGCACCCCGACCACATCAACGCCTACCGCATCGCGACCGCGGCGTGGGATGCCGCAGCGGATCCCAAACGCTACCCGGACCTGGGCAGGCCGCACGCGGTCGCGAAGCTGTACGAGACCGCCTTCAACCGCGAAGCGTTCCTGGGGCTGATGCTCGAGATGAATCGGCGCGGCCTGGAGCTTCCCTGGGACTTCGGCGAAACGCTCAAGAAGGCTGAGGATGCGGCCGCTGCCTACGGCTTCACCGACCTGAATCCCTCCAACGTCGAGGCGCTCAAGCACGTTGCCGAGGCGCTGGCGGAAGGGGAGGAGCCCGGCTCCGCCTGGGGAACCCCTGACGCGGAGATCGGGGCGCGCGTGGACGTGTCCGCATTCCGCGAGCGGAAGCACCGCAGCATGGACTGCCATCGCACGCAACGCCAGGACTTCGGATGGCTGCTCGGGATGCCAGAGGACTTGCTGGAAAGTGCGCTGGCCACCGAGTACTTCGTGCTGAGCCGCTGGCGGAACCAGGAGACCCCGAGTGGCCACCGCGAAGATTCCCTCTTCGCCGAGCTCTGAGGGCTGGGGCCGTGGCGAACGCCAGCATCGGTCTGGGCGAGGACCTCCACGCGTATCTCGTGCGCGTGGGGGTTCGTGAGCCCGGGGCGCTGAGGCGTATCCGCGAGCGGACGGCCCCACTGCCCCAGCACGGGATGCAGATCGCGCCCGAGCAGGCGGCCTTCATGGCATTGCTGGTGCGGGCCATCGGGGCGCGCCGTTGCCTCGAGGTCGGTACCTTCACCGGCTACTCCTCGACCGCGGTGGCGCTGGCCATGCCCTCCGACGGGCGCCTGGTGTGCTGTGACGTCAGTCGCGAATGGACCGATATGGCCCGCCAGGCATGGGCGGATGCCGGCGTGACGAACCGCATCGAGCTGCGGCTGGGCCCGGCCCTCGAGACGCTCGACCAGCTCCTGGCCGATGGCTCGGCGGGAAGCTTCGACTTCGCCTTCATCGACGCCGACAAGCCCAGCTACGACGGATACGTGGAGCGCGCGCTGCGGCTGGTGCGGCCCGGAGGGCTGATCGCCATCGACAACGTCCTGTGGAGCGGTCGGGTCGCGGATGCATCGGTCGAGGACGAGGGCACCAATGCCATCAGGTCGCTCAACGAGAAGCTGGCCGCCGACGAACGCGTCGACCTGGCGATGGTGCCCATCGGCGACGGGCTGACCCTGCTGAGCGTGCGCCCCGGAATGGGGTGATCGCCGCCATTCGCGCCTGGATCGAGGCCCGCTCCCGCCGCCTACCCCTCGCCAATGATCGCGTGGTCGCCGCCGCCTCGGTCATCGCGATCGCGATCCTCGCCTGGGTGTGGTGGCAGATGGCCAGGCAAACCTGGCACGACGATTCGTACACCTTCTGGAGCGCCTGGCAGGACGGCCACCTCTATCCGCCGGCATGGAGGCCGATCTCGCAGTACGTCTATTCGCCAGCCTTCGCACAGGCCTTCTGGCCGCTCATGCAGCTCCCGTGGCCGGTCGTCAATGCCCTGTGGGCCGCGATTCAGCTCGCCGCGCTGGTCTGGATGCTGGGTCCGATTGGCGCCGTCGCGGCACTCGCCTTCCCGTTCCCCTCGCTGGCGCACAGCGGCACCGCCGTCTACGCCACGATCAACAACGGCAACCCGATGATCTTGACCGCGGCCGCCATTACCCTGGGTCTGACCCGATGGCCGGGGGGCTTCGCCTACGTCCTGCTCACCAAGGTGAGCGCCGGGATCGGCATCCTCTACTTCGCGATCCGCCGGCAGTGGCGTGCACTGGGCATGGCTGTCGGGGTGACCGTGCTGATCGGCGCGGTCAGCGCGGTCTTCGCTCCCGGGCTGTGGGTCGAATGGGGCACCCTGCTGTTTGGGGCAGTCTCCAGGTCTGGCGGCTCGGAGGCGCTCGCCAAGGAGATCTTCATGCCGGTCCCATTGGCCTTGCGCGGCCTGGTCGGCGTAGGCGTGGTGGTGCTCGCCAGCCTGCGGGGCTGGTCGTGGGCCGTTCCAATCGGCTGCTTCCTGGCTCTGCCGGACATCCACCTAGGGGGTTATGCGGTGCTCACCGCCGTTCCGGCCGTGTGGCTGCGCCAGCGCCAGGCTCATTCCGGGGCCGAGGCCGAGGCGATCGCCTCCGACGGCTCGACCACCAGCACCGGAATGCGACGCCCCGAGCGCTCGCGGTAGTACACGTAGCCCGGGTAAGCATCGGTCACCACCAGGCGCGCCGAAGCCGCTCCCGCATGCGCGGAGGGTACCGCGGGGCCGTATGCTGCACGATCAAATGAGCGTCGAGTGGGCGATGCGAGGCCCGGCACCGTGCTGACCTGCGCCAGCTGCGGGACCGCGAACGAGGACGGTCGCAAGTTCTGCGTCGAATGCGGAGCTCGGCTGGCCGCCACTTGCCCTGTATGCGGCACGGTCAATCCGGCAGGGGCGAAGTTCTGCGGCGAGTGCGGGAGCTCCCTTGCCGCCGCGGGGGAGGTTGCGCTCACGAGATCCGCAACCGCGGAAGCCCCTACCGTCTCGGGGAATGGGCGCCAGCTCTCCGCATCTGGACCGGTCGCCGAGCGCCGCCTCGTTTCGGTCCTTTTCGTCGACCTCGTGGGCTTCACCGCGGCGTCGGAGCAGCGAGACGCGGAAGACACCCGCGAGCTCCTGAGCCGCTACTTCGAGCTCGCACGCGAGATCGTCGATCGTCACGGCGGCGTTATTGAGAAGTTCATTGGCGATGCGGTGATGGCCGTCTGGGGAACGCCCACCGCACACGAGGACGACGCTGTGCGCGCGGTGCGCAGCGCGCTGCAGATCGTGGAGGCAGTGGCGGGTCTGGCCGGCGGCCAACCGCTGGAGGCTCGCGCCGGCGTGCTGACCGGCGAGGCGGCGGTCACGATCGGCGCCACCGGCCAGGGCATGGTGGCGGGCGACCTGGTGAACACCGCCTCCCGTCTCCAATCGGCAGCAGCGCCAAGCACCGTCCTGGTCGGTGAAGCAACCTACCGCGCCGCATCGGGCGCCGTCAGCTTCGAAGAGGCCGGAGAGACGCATCTCAAGGGGAAGGAATCGCCGGTCCCGGCATGGCGCGCGATCGCCGTCGTTGCGAGGCGGCGGGGTGAGGGTCGCGCGGCCATGCTCGAGCCTCCCTTCGTCGGCAGGGACGAGGAGCTACGCGCGCTCAAGGATCAGCTCCACGCCACGGCGCGTGAAGGTAAGCCGCGCCTCGTCACGCTGGTGGGCCAGGCGGGCATCGGCAAGAGCAGGCTCGCCTGGGAGCTGGAGAAGTATCTGGACGGCCTGGTCCAGACGATCCTTTGGCACGAGGGTCGCTCTCCGGCCTACGGCGAAGGGATCAGCTACTGGGCTCTCGCCGAGATGGTGCGCGGACGAGCCGGGATTGCCGAGTCGGATGATCCCGAGACGGCCCGGTCACGCCTCGCCGACATGCTGGCCCAGTGGGTGCCGGACGCCACCGAGCGCCGCTGGATCGAGCCACGGATCACCGGCCTGCTTGGCCTCGACGACCTTCCCGCCGAACCGCGCGAGGCGCTCTTCGCCGCCTGGCGCACCCTTTTCGAGCGCATGGCCGCGCAGTCCACCGTGCTGCTGGTCTTCTGGGACCTGCAATGGGCCGATCAGGGGCTGCTCGACTTCATCGAGCACCTGCTCACCTGGTCGAGAACCTCACCGATCTTCGTGCTGGCCGAGGCGCGCCCCGACCTGTTCGACCGCCGCCCGGGTTGGGGTGTGACGGTGCGTGCCTCGACCTCGATCCACCTCGAGCCGCTCGAAGACGACGACATGCGGGCGCTGCTCGCAGGCCTGGTGCCGGGGCTGCCGGATGAGGCGGCTCGTGCGATCGTGCAGCGCGCGGAAGGCGTTCCGCTCTACGCGGTCGAGACCATCCGGATGCTGATCGACCGTGGCGCCATCGGCCGCAGCTCGGATGGGGTCCAGTACGAGCTGGTGGGCGACCTGCCGGATCTCGCCGTGCCCGAGACGCTGCACGCGCTGATCGCGGCCAGGCTGGACACAATCGAGCCAGAGGACCGAGCCCTGATCACCGATGCCGCCGTGCTCGGCTTGAGCTTCACGATCCCGGCGCTGCAGGCTA
>VBJP01000098.1 GCA_005880165.1 Chloroflexota bacterium
TGCGGCGGCTGAGCCGGAGCGGTTCCGGGTCATCGACGGATCGGGCACGGTTCCCGAGGTGGACGAGGCGATCCAGGCGCTCATCGAGCCCCTGCTCGAGGAAGCCTGAGCTGGCCGGACAGCGCAGCTTCGGATGGCATACTTGCCGCCGTAGCCCGCCTCCGGTAGGAATCGGCCCATGAAGCTCGTCACGGCGATCGTGCACAACGAGGACGCGGCCACCCTCGTCGACGCGCTCCTGGAGCGGGAGTTTCGAGCCACGCGGCTCCATTCATCCGGCGGGTTCCTCAAGCAGGGGAACGCCACCATCCTGGTCGGCGTCGAGGACGACCAGGTCGACGCCGTCCTTGAGGTGATCAGCGCGAACTGCCATTCGCGCCGGCAGTTCGTCAACCCCATGCCGCCGATCATGGAGCCGGGCGAGTTCTACATGCCTTATCCGGTCGAGGTGGAGGTGGGCGGCGCGACCGTCTTCGTCCTCCCCGTCGAGCGCTTCGAGCGCATCTGACGGACCGATGGGCGCGACCTCATCCGCGCCCGCCTGGCTGACGTTCGTCGAGTCGGGCGCCCCGGACACGGTGGCTGCCTGGAGTGCGCTGGGGAACGCCTTTGCCGGCGTCCGCGCCCTGCGAGGCGTCCTGCACGAGCGCGTGACCGACGGCGCCGCACCGCGAATCCTCGCCGAGCAGGAAGTCCTGGCGCAGGCCCTGGCGGACGCCCTGGCGGACGTGCCCGATGCAGCGCTGCGCATGCCCGGCGGCGAGGAGGAATGGAACGTCGCCCAGACGTTCGCCCACGCCACGGCGGCGCGGCGCTTCCTACCCACCTGGGCCGCGATGGCGGCGGCGGGTAGCTGGCCCGCCGACGATCCGCCGTCGGTTCGACCCTCGATCCCCGGCGATGCGAATGCAAGCCGTGACGAGCTGCTGATCCTGCTCGGCAAGAGCCGTCGATCGCAGGAGCGCGCGGCGGAGCTGATCGGCGAGCACGAGACGCAACCCTGCCCGCTCGACCACCCCCTCGTCGGGCGGCTGCGATGCGGTGACTGGCTCCTGTTTGCGGGAGTGCACGACCTGATGCACCTGGAGCAGCTGCATCGCATCGCCGACGCGCATCGCGGAAGCGTGTAGCCGTCCGGGCCTTGCTCCCCGAACGCCCGGCGCCGCTCGTCCTGGTGGTGGCGCCTGCTCCGATGGATGGACCATTCGGCACCTACGCGGCCGTGACGGCCGGCGGCACGCAGCTGCTCGCGGCGGAGCTTTCGCAGCGACTTGCGCGGGTCGGCGCCGCCGTCGTGGCACTCCACGCCCAAGCGCACGATCCCGACGCTGCTGCGTTTCACTGGGGCCGCTGGTTCGCGACGGCCGCACGCGTGGCCCTGAATGACGCCGAGCGGCGCGGTTCGCACGTGGATGCCATGGGCTATGCCGGCGCGGGTTCCCTTGCGCTCCTCGACGACGCGGGGCTCGAAGACCTCCTGGCGCCGACCCCCGGCGAGGTGGTCGGCAACAACCGGTACAGCGCGGACGCCTTCGTCGTCGCGGGCGCGGGGCACGCGACGGAGGCTCCCGACGGGACCACGCGCCGAGGACCGAGCCTCGAGCGCGCGCTCGATCGCCTCGAGGCGTGCCCTTCGGACAACACCGCGGTGCGGTGCCTGGAAAGCGCCGGATTCCGCTCCCGGGACCTGGCCGAGACCGCCTGGTCGCGGTTCGACGTGGATACCCCGCTGGATTTGGCCCTGCTGCGTCTCGCCACCCGCCTGCCTCGGACCCGCGCGATCGACCGGGCGCTGGCGGGCTACCTGGAGATGGCGCGTCTGCCGGGGGGTGGGGAGCTGCTGGTACCGGAGCTGGACCGCATCGGTGCGGTGATTCGCGACCCAAACCGCCAGCTCGTGCTAGCCGGGCGAGTCCCTTCCTCGGTGCTGCGCGAGCTCGAGACCGAGGCGGCATGCCGCGTGCGCGCATTCGTCGAGGAGCGCGGGATGCGATCGGCGCGGGGCGCCGGTCCGCCACGCTCCCTCCTGGCGCGCTGGGTCGAGGAGCATGGTGCCGCGAAGCTCGTCGCCGAGCTCGCCAACCTGGGCGATGCGGTGATCCTCGACACGCGCGTGGTCATGGCGGCGCTTGGCGGCAGCGCCGAGATGGATGCGTGGCCGCCCTCTGAGGAGCGCTTCGCATCGGACTTCGCGGACTCAGGCTCGATCCAGACGCCCTGGCTGCGAGAGATGGTCGAGGCGGCCCGCCAGTCTCCGGTCCCGTTCCTGCTCGGCGGCCACTCGCTGGTGAGCGACGGGATTCGGCTGGTCCTGGCGGCGGCCTGGCTCGGTCGCTGAGCCGATCGCCCCGAGGCTCCCTGCTAGACTGGAAGCACGATCGCGGCGCTCTGCGCGGCGAATCGCACCGCACGAAACCTGAGCGCGGGTGGCCGCCCGCGGTGGCACCCGCAGCGAGCACGGCATCGTGCTTGCGGAGTTGGAGATGGACCAGACCGGCCTGATCTACGTCATCGGCTTCGGGGCCGCCACCACGATCTTCGTGTTCGGCACGATCGTGGCCGCATGGCTGCTCTCGCATCGGCGCCGCACGCTGCAGAAGGGCCTCCCCTACGAGTCGGGGATCGACACCATCGGCGACACCTGGAGCCGGTTCGGGCTGGCGTTCTACCTGTTCGCGCTGCTCTTCGTGGCGTTCGACGTGGAGATCATCTTCGTCTACCTGTGGGCCGTGGTGATCCGAGCCATTTCGGTGCCCGGCATCGTGATCATGGGCATCTTCCTGGTCGTGCTGATGTTCGGTGAGTTCTACGCATGGCGAAAGGGAGACCTGCGATGGCATTGACCAACGACCCCCGCGAAGCCGCACGCGGCCGAGCGGACGAGGAGGCCGCCCAGGGCACCGCCCTCGTCACGAGCCCGGCACGGATCGAGATCCCGGACAGCGCCCCATCTGACGACGACCTGCTGGCCCCCTTCGGCATGGAGGAGCATCCGACCGGCGGGTTCCACGGCCTGCTCGAGGTGATCCCCACCAAGGCTGACCTGGTCATCGATCTCATCCGCGCCAACAGCCTCTGGCCCCTGCTCAGCGGGCTCTCGTGCTGCGCCATCGAGATGATGAGCACCGCGACGAGCAAGAACGACATCGACCGATTCGGGATGTTCCCGTTCCGTGCCTCGCCACGCCAAGCCGACGTGCTGATCGTGGCGGGGACGTTGACCACCAAGATGGCCGGGCCGCTCGTTCGGCTGTGGGAGCAGATGCCCGAGCCCAAGTGGTGCGTGGCGATGGGCACCTGCACGACCTCCGGCGGCCGGTTCAAGCGCTCGTACAGCGTCGTGCAGGGCGTCGACCGGGTGATGCCCGTCGACGTTTACGTGCCCGGCTGCCCGCCACGCCCGGAGGGCCTGATCTACGGCCTTCTGAAGCTGCGTGAGCTGGTCATGGCGCGCCGTGGCCAGTGGCGGACCTACGTCGATCGCGGGCCACAGCGGGTCGCCTGGGAAGGGGACGTCCGCTGACCGCCCCGGCCAAGGCGGGAGCCCTGGTGCGGCTGCTCGTCGAGCGCTTCCCGGACATCGCGCGCGACCTGTGGACCGATGAGGACACGGTCGAGGTGCAGCTTCCGCGCGACGCGGTGGTCGAGACCCTCCGCACGCTGCGCGACGAACCGGAGTTCGGCTTCTACATGCTCGCCGATGCGGCGGCCGTGGATTACGGCATCGGCCACCATTTCGAGGTCGTCTACCACCTCTACTCGGACCGTCATCCCGCTTGGCTGCGGGTCCGGGTGCCCGTCGACCGGGCGAACCCGCGCACGCCGTCGGTGACCAGCCTGTGGACCGGCGCGATGTTCCACGAGCGCGAGATGTACGACATGATGGGGATCGTCTTCGAGGGCAACCGCGACCTGCGTCGCATCTACATGTCGCCCGACTACCGCTCGTTCCCGCAGCGCAAGGACTTCCTGCTGCCCGATGACGCAGCCGACTCCTCCGCGGCCGGGGTGAATCCCCTCGAGCGCCCCGAGACGTGGGACCTGACGACGTTCAGCAGGGAGCTCACCAGCTCGGCGGCCACCTATCCCCCGCCGGACACCCAGGTCGACGTTCCTGCCGAGGCGTATCCCCACGGCCAAGAGTCGGCGGACAAGAGCCGACCGGCATGACCGCCGTCGATCCCGAGACTCGCATCCCCGACCCGATCGACCTCGATCGCGCGGAGGAGGCGCGCCTGCGGGCCGCCGCCGGTCTCGCGCCGCCGAGCCCGCCCGCGGGCAGCGAGTACGCGGGCTTCGAGCTGGTGGGCGTGCCGGATCGACCCCTCCAGACCGAGCGCGAGCGCGAGATGTACACCCTCGAAGAGGGCGAGATGCTCCTGAACATGGGGCCGCAGCACCCCTCCACCCATGGCGTCCTGCGGCTCGTGGTCAAGATCCGCGGCGAGATGGTCACCGACCTCGATCCGGTCTTCGGCTACCTGCATCGCGGGATCGAGAAGCTGTGCGAGAACGCGACCTACACGACCGTGCTGACCTACGTGGATCCCATGGACTACCTGGCCTCGATGCACAACGAGCACGCGCCAGCGATCGCCTTCGAGAAGCTCTTCGGAATCCAGGCGCCGCGGCGCGCCGAGTACATCAGGGCCCTGGTGGTCGAGCTGAACCGTGTCTTCAGCCACGGCCTGATGATCGGCTTCCTGGCGCTCGACATGGGCGGTCTGACGCCGATCCTCTACGCCTTCATTAACCGCGACGACGTCGTGGAGCTGCTCGCCGCGATCTCCGGCCAGCGGATGCTCTTCAACTTCTTCCGGGTGGGCGGCGTGAACTGGGATGTGAACGACGAGTTCCTCTCCCGCCTCGGCACCTGGCACGGGACGGTCATGAAGTCCATCGGCGACAACGAGAAGCTGATCACCGAGAACGAGATGTACGGCGTCACCGGCCCCAACCTGCGCGCCTCGGGGGTGCCCTTCGACGTGCGCAAGGCGCATCCCTACTCGATCTACGACGAGCTGGAGTTCGACGTCATCACCCAGCAGAGCGGCGACGTCTACGCGCGTTACCTGCAGCGCATCGACGAGATCAAGCAGAGCCTGCACCTGATCGACCAGATCATGGACAAGATGCCGCACGGGCCGGTGCAGGCCCAGGTCCCCGGCATCATCCGCCCCAAACCGGGACGTGCCTACGGCGCCGTCGAGAGCCCGCGCGGCCTGTACAGCGTGTACGCCATCAGCGACGGCGGGCCAACGCCGTATCGGTTCCGGATGCGCGACCCGAGCTTCATCAGCCTGCAGGTCATGCCCCTCCTGATGCCCGGCCACCTGATCGCCGACACCATGGCCATCATGGCCAGCCTCGACCCGGTCATGGGCGGCGTGGACAAGTAGTGACCCACCACTGATGGACTTCAGCCTGCTGCTCGGGCTCGGCCGTTTCGTGCTCGCGACCACGCTCCTGCTGCTGCTTACCATCCCCACCGCCTTCGTGGTGATCCAGCTCGAGCTGAAGGTGATCGCGCTCATGCAGCTGCGGCTGGGACCCAACCGCGTCGGTCCCCGCGGCCTCTTTCAGAGCACCATCCACGGCTTCAAGGTGCTCGCTAAGGAGGACACCGTCCCGGACCAGGCCGACCGTGCGACCTTCACCCTCGCCCCGTGGATGGTCTACATGGCCGCCGCCATGAGCATGCTCGTCATCCCGTTCGCCCCCGGGTTCGTAGCCGCCGACTTCAACATCGGCGTCGTCTACTTCTTCGCCATCCTGGGCCTCTCGGTGGTGGGCCTGCTGGTCGCCGGCTGGAGCAGCTACAACAAGTATTCGCTGCTTGGCGGCTTGCGCAGCGCCGCCCAGATGGTCAGCTACGAGATCCCGCTGACGCTCTCGGTGGTCGGAGTCGTGATCCTGACCGGCTCGCTGAACTTCAGCCAGATCATCGCCCACCAGCTGTCGCACGGCTGGAACGTCTGGTGGCAGCTGCTTGGCTTCCCGATCTTCTTCATCGCGGCCACCGCGGAGATCAACCGCGCACCCTTCGACCTGGTCGAGGCCGACAGCGAGATCGTGGCCGGTCCCTTCACCGAGTACTCGGGGATGCGCTTCGGCTTCTTCTTCTTCGCCGAGTACGTGGCGCTCTTCATCATGAGCGCCATCCTGGTTACTCTCTTCTTCGGCGGTTACCTGGCGCCGTGGCCGTTCCCTGCCCAGCTGGGCGGCTTCATCGGTATCCTCTACGGGCTCCTCTGGTTCTTCGCGAAGACCTACTTCTTCATCTTCGTCGCGATCTGGATGCGCACCACCCTGCCGCGCATCCGCGTGGACCAGCTGATGGGGGTGGCCTGGAAGGTGCTCCTGCCACTCTCCCTGATCAACCTGTTCCTGACCGCGATTGCGGTCGTGGCCTTCAAGCTCTAGGAGCCTCCGAGAGACCGATGGCGATCCCCGGCGGCGGCATCTTCACCGGCATGGCGACCACCCTGCGCAACCTGTTTGCGCCAAAGGTGACGCTCCAGTACCCCGAGGAGCGCCCGCAGATGCCGGAGCGCTGGCGTGGGCGGCTGGACCTCATCTACGACCCGTACGGCGAGCACAAGTGCGAGGTCTGTTTCCAGTGCGCTCAGGTCTGCCCAGTCGAGGCGATCGACATGAGCGGCTTCGACGCGCAGGGCAACCGGATCCGATACGGGATGCCGGAGATCTATGACGAGCGCAAGGACCCAAACGCATTCCGGCGCGCCGGCCTGGAGGCGCAGCCGATGCGCAACGCGGCCCGCTGGGACGAGGTGATCGACACCGCCTTCGTGGACGGGGTCGTCGACGGCTTCCACGCGCGGCCGGAGGCGCTGGTCGCCATCTTCAACGCTGTCCAGGCGCGATACGGCTATCTCCCGGAGCGAGCCCTGCGCAGAATCAGCGACCGAATGGTCATCCACTGGGCGCAGGTCTTTGGTGCCGCCGGGCTGGGCGGGTTCCGGCTCCTCCCCGTCGAGGGACACATGCTGACGGTCTGCACCTGCGCCGCCTGTCGCTTCGCCGGCGGCGAGGCGCTTCTCCGAGAATCCGAACGGCTCCTGGGCGTGCGCGCCGGCGAAACGACGCCGGACGGGGCCTTCAGCCTGGAGACCTCGGCGGATGTCGCCGCCGGCGCCATCGCTCCCGCGGTCCGCATCGACACCCTCGTGTACGGGCCGCTCACCGCTGAGCACCTCGGCCATCTGATCGCGCAGCGCGGAGTCGAGGCGACCAGTGATGGCGGGAATGGCAGGCGTCGCCGCCCGACGCCGGCCCGGGGGAAGGCCTGAGGCGATGCCGACCGCAGGCGGAGGACTCTCACCGGAGATCCGGATCCTGGACGGCGGCGAGCCGCGCCTGCTCACCGACTTCGGGCGCATCGACCCGCGCAGCCTCGATTCGTATCGCGCGCACGGCGGGTACACCGCGCTGGAGCGCGCCATCCGTCACCTCTCACCGGAGGCGGTGATCGGGGAGATGGAGGCGGCCGGCCTCCGAGGCAGAGGCGGCGCGGGTTTCCCGACGGCTCAGAAGTGGCGGGCGGTGCGTGCCACCGAGAGTGACCGGAAGATCGTGGTCGCCAACTTGATGGGCGCCGACCCGACGTCGCTTGGCGACCGGGCGCTCGCCGAGGGGAACCCACACCTCATCGTCGAAGGAGTGCAGATCGCCGCCTTCGCGGTCGGTGCGTCGGAGGCGATCATCGCGGTCCGCCGCGACTGGCAGACCGCCGTCGAGCGGCTGCGGCTGGCCGTGGACCAGACCGCGAGCGCGCACCTCTCTGGCTACCTGGTGCTCGGAACCGATGTGAGCATCCAGCTCTCCGTCGAGGAGGGATCGGGGGCCTACGTCGCCGGCGAGGAGACCGCGATGCTCGCCGCGCTCGGTGGCGACCGCGGGATGCCGTGGATCCGCCCGCCGTACCCGACGACGCGCGGGCTGTGGGGCGTCCCCACGGTCGTCCAGAACGCCGAGACCCTCGCGCACGTGGCCTGGATCCTCGCGCACTCGCCGGAGGCCTTCGCCTCGGCCGGCACCGCGACGGGTCACGGCACCAAGCTGGTGACGCTGCTCGGAAAAGTCGCGCAGCCAGGGGTGGTGGAGGTCGCGCTCGGCACCCCGTTGCTCGACCTCCTTCCCCTTGCCGGAGGCGGGACGGGCACTGTGAAGGCGCTCTTCGTCGGCGGTCCCGGTGGCGGCGCGATCGAGGCCGCTGCGCTCGACACGCCCTACGACTACGACGCGCTCGGCGGCGTCGGCGCGCACATCGGCTCCGGCAGCGTGCTGGTCACCGATGAGGCGACCTGCATGGTCGACACCGCGCGCTTCTTCCTGGACTTCTCGGCGCGGGAGGCGTGTGGAAAGGCGGTCCCATGCCGGATCGGGACGCGGCGGCTGGTGGAGACGCTCGACCGCATCCTGGCCGCCACACCGCGCCCTGGCGACTTCGACCTCCTCCGCGACCTGTCCCGCAAGATGGCCGACACGGCGCTCTGCCACCTCGAGGTGCTCGCTCCGCGGCCGATGCTGACAACCTTGCAACGCTTTCCCGACGAGTACCGCGCGCATGCGGAGCGAGGGGTCTGCCTGGCCGGCGCCTGCCGCGTCGAGCCAGTCCAGCCGCTCGTGGCGCCCATCTCCAACGTAGAGCCCACCTCGCCGGCAGCCGGGTAGGATTCGCCCATGGCCTTCGTGACCGACGGCAACGGACACCGCGACGGGGACGGGCGGCTGCACCCGGAGGACTACGCCCCGCTCTGGCCCATGGTCCCCGGGACCCGGAAGCTGACGGTCACCATCAACGGGCAGCAAGTCCAGGCAGAGGAGGGGCAGACCATCCTGCAGGCCTGCCGAGTGCTGGGCCTCGAGGTGCCAACGCTCTGCTATGAGCCCAAGCTCGCCGCCTATGGCGCATGCCGCATCTGCGTGGTCGAGGTCGAGGGGCGCGAGGACACGCCCATCTCGTGCGGCACGACCATCGAGGAAGGGATGGCCATCACCACCCATTCGGATCGGCTCGTCGAGAACCGCCGGATGGTGCTGGAGCTGATCTTCTCCGACCACGACGCGTACTGCCTGCCGCCCTGCCAGTTCAAATGCCCGACCCGGGTCGACATCCCGGGGTACCTCAAGCAGAACTCGCTGAGCAACTGGGAGGAGGCGACGCGCATCCTCAAGCGCTCGCTGCCGTTCCCAGCCATCCTCGGCCGGGTCTGCCCGGCGCCGTGCGAGACGCACTGCCGCCGCGAGGAGGTCGACACCGCCATCGCCATTCGCGACAGCCATCGCTACTGCGCCGATCGGGTGCTGGAAGTCGACGCGCCGGCCCCGATCCCCTGGCCGAAGGACCCGGAGACGGGACGCCGCGTGGCGGTCATCGGCGCAGGACCAGGCGGCCTGGCTGCCGCCTATTACCTCCAGCTGCGCGGCCACCACTGCGACGTCTTCGAGGCAGAGCCGGAGCAGGGGGGGATGCTGCGCTACGGGATCCCTGAATATCGCCTGCCGAAGGGCTGGATGGACCGCGAGCTGAACCACGTCTGGGAGCTGGGGGCGACGCTCAAGCCCAACATGCGCTTGGGGCGCGACTTCCATCTCGCCGACATCCTGCCCGAGTACGACGCGATCTACGTGTCCATCGGCTGCTACAAGAGCAACGAGCTGGGCATCCCCGGAGAGGATGCGGACGGCGTGGTCAACGCCCTGGAGAACCTCTACAACTCGACCCGCGGCCTCGCCGTGCCGGCTCTGAAGGGCGCGCGGGTCGTGATCATCGGCGGTGGCTTCACCGCCATCGACTGCACGCGGACGTCTGTGCGCCAGGGAGCCGCCGAGGTGACGATCGTCTACCGCCGCGACCTCAAGGACATGCCGTCCCAGGAAGAGGCCCACGAGGCGATCGAGGAGGGGGCCCGCGTCATCTTCCAGGCCGCCCCCACGCGCATCGTGACCGATGAGCACAACAAGGTGACCGGCGTCGAGTTCCAGCGCATGAAGCTGGGTACTCCCGATGAGAAGGGTCGCCGTCGTCCGGAGCCGATGCCGGGCACTGAGTTCGTCGTCGAATGCGACATCGTGCTGGCCGCCATCGGTCAGGGACCGGATCTGGCCTGGATCGAGTCCGAGCCGGAGGAGATCCGCTCGAAGCTCGAGGTGAGCCGGCGCGGGGGCTTGGTCGCCGAGGAGGACATCTTCCGGACCGATCTGCCCAAGGTCTTCGCCTCCGGCGACGTCCGCACCGGGTCGACCACGGTGGTAGAAGCGATCGGCGAGGGGCGGCGCACCAGTTACGCGATGGACTACTGGCTGCGCGGCCACGACCTTGACGACCCGCAGGTGCGCCGCATCGTGTCGGAGCCGCAGCCGAGTTTCCTGACCATCGTGCCCTTCACCGACGACGTGAAGGAGCCCCAGGCGATCATGGGCAAGCTGGGCGCCGAGGCGCGCAAGAAGAACTTCGAGGAGTACGAGTTCGGCTACACCGGCGAGCAGGCCATGGCCGAGGCCTCACGCTGCCTCCAGTGCACCTGCGAGGCGATCGGCCATTGCGACCTGCGCGAGGCGGCGATCGAGTACGAGACGACGCTGAACATGGCGATCGACGAACGCTCGATTCAGGACAACCCGTACGTGGGCGTCAACCACGGCTACGGCCGGGACGAGACGCACAGCTTCATCCTGCGCGACTACAGCCGATGCATCGACTGCGGCCGATGCGCCCAGGTCTGCAAGGACATCGTGGGCGCCGGGTGCTACGACTTCATCGGCAAGGGGTTTGACTCGCTGGTCACCACCGCCGACTTCGTGAGCCTCAACGAGACGCCCTGCGTCTCCTGTGGCCGATGCGCGGAGACCTGCCCGGTCGGCGCTCTGATGCCGAGGCCGAGGATTCTGGAGACCTACCAACTCGACGTCAGTCGCTGCATCTTCTGCGGGATCTGCGCCGATGCCTGCCCGTACGACGCGCTGCGCTGCGGGCCGGAGTTCGAGTTCAGCGACTACCAGCGCGACCTGCCGATGCTCGACATCCTGGAGATGTCCGATCGCGAGCGTCCAACTCGCTGATCCATCTCATACACGGGTCGTTGATGGCGCTCCGGAAGACCACCTTGGCTGGCTGCACGACAGCCGGCGGCGGGCTCCCGGCGCGCCTTCTTCCTTGACCCGTGGAGTGACAACGCTCAACACTTGAGACGCGGGGAGCGGAGGTGGCTCAGGATCGAGAGCTCCTGAGGACCGTGAACGTGCGGAAGACTCCGATGCGGACGAGCCCGTTGAGCGAGATCGAACATCCCACCGTGGGGAAGGTGCTCTGGATGGGGATTGGAGCCGCCCTCGCGATCTCACTGACTGACGCAGGCAGTGCGCTCGCACAGCCCGCGCTGACGGACGTCGACCTCGCGTATTGCGCCGCCCACCCCGACATCGTGGCCGACATGTGGCGCGAGCAGCGAACAGACCTGGCCTTAGATCTTCGCAGCGAGGTCGCGAATATCGCCGGCTATTTCCGCCACAACCGATTGGGAGCAAGCACCAACCGATGGGGTCGATGACCAGCTGCCCGCAGCCCGCCGGGCGCTCACGCACCCGTGAGTTCGACGCTGCCATCTGGGGCGTCAAACGAGGCGGTCGACCTGCTCGCGTGATCGATCGGGACGGTATCGAGGTCGTGTTCCTGGACGCCGGGGGCGTGCTGCTCTACCCAGATTGGGAGAGAGTGAGCGGGATCCTGAAGCGGTACGGAATCAGAGCGACATCGGCTCAGCTGGCCGACGCTGAGTTCATCGGCAAGCACCGCATGGACGAGTTGGGCGTGACCCACACCACCGGAGACATCGCTGAGCCGGATGGCTACCTCGGGTGGGTGATGAAGGCCACCGGGCTCTCATTCGACAACGATGCGCTGCATCGCGCGGCGCGGGAGTTCGAGGAGACGCATACCCGCGACAACCTGTGGAGCGACATGCCCGAGGAGGTGCCCGGGGCGCTTGCACGGATGCGCGACGCGGGGTATCGCCTGGCGGTCCTCTCGAACACGGAGTCGAACCTCCGAGACCGGATTGCGGCGGCCGGCATCGGTCCCTTCTTCGAGACGCTGGTCATCTCGGCGGAGGTCGGCTCCGAGAAGCCTGACCATGTCATCTTCGACGAGGCGCTACGCCGCATGGCCGTCACACCGGATCGGGCCTTGCATGTGGGTGACTTCTACTCGATCGACGTGGTCGGCGCCCGTGGCGTTGGGATCACTCCGGTCATGCTCGACGCTCGCGGCCTCTCATCCGACCGCGACGTGTTGCGCGTCGCTAGCCTCACCGAGCTCGCCGACCTTCTGGGCTCGGATTCGGATCAGCTTCAGATAGGCGCTAGGGTGTCGTGACGGACCCCCAAGGCGCCGCGCTCGTCCATACAGAGGCAGCACGTGCCGATCCCGGATCGTGGATGCCGACCATGGCCACGTCACCGTTCGACTGCACCGCGATTGGGCCGAGGAAGTCTCCAGCGTCTATCCCGTTCTGCTCAGGAACCGCATCCCAGCGCTCGCCGGTGTCCGACGTCCAAACGCCTGCCGATCCCTCGCGAGGGTCGCTGACCGCGATGAA
>VBJP01000099.1 GCA_005880165.1 Chloroflexota bacterium
GGGCTCCAGATTGTCGAAGGCTCGCTGCAGCTGACGGTTGGCCAGCGAACGCTCGAGATGGTCGATCGGATCGATCCAGCCGTCATGAAGGCTGACGGGTGACCGTCTGCGACGAGCCGACCGCAATGCCCGGCGCACGACGTGCTGCCGAAACCATGCCGCAAACGCGCTTGGCTCACGGAGGTGCGCGAGGTCCCGCCATGCGTTGACAAGGGCATCCTGGACCACGTCGCTAGCATCGCCGGATCCACCCAGAATCAGCCGGGCGCTGCTCAGCGCTGCTGGCAGGTATGGCTCCACGAGACGGGCAAATGCCTCGGAGTCGCCGGTCTTCGCCTGAGCAACGAGCCCACCTTGGGGCGAGCCAATAATCCGCTCCACAGCAAAGAGTGTCGCTGGTACCTTCCGGAATTCAATCCTGTGAGGGATGCGTTAAAGACTGCTGTCTATTTCGGCTCCTCAAGGGCGCCCGCCCAACAGTCCGTGCTTCTTATCGCCCAACACGGCACAGTCTTTGCCGGACGTGCACCCACAGGCCGTTACCGGCCATACACAGCGCAACCTGTGTCACCTATGCACCCACGGACCGTTAGCCGGCTGCGTACCTTGTTTCGGTGCTGTGCGCCTCGTGTGGCTACGAGATTCACGCTCAAGCGAACACCTGCCGCGCCTCGAATTCCCACAGCCGATCTCGCTAACGGTCCACCCGTGACCATCTGATAATGAATCATCAGGCCCAGTGGCCTGGCGCGTGACCATCCCGCGCGGAATGGCCTGGCGGGCTACGCTTCGGACCATGACGAAGATCGGTTACGCGGCGATGCTCGAGCAGTTCCACCCCACCGAGCTCCTCGACTGGTGCGCCGAGGCCGAAGCTGCCGGGTTTAGCGCCGGGTTCATGGTCAGCGACCACTTCCACCCATGGACCCCCCACCAGGGAAACGCCGCGTTCGCCTGGTCGTTCATGGGTGCACTGGGCCAACGCACCAGCCTGCCCTTCGGCAGCGCCGTGACCTGCCCTGGATTCCGATACCACCCCGCCGTCATCGCCCACGCGGCCGCCACGCTGGGCGCCATGTATCCGGGGCGCTTCTGGCTCGGGCTCGGCGCCGGTGAGGCGCTCAACGAGCACGTGGTGGGTGGCTACTGGCCGGAGATCGGGATCCGCAGCGCGATGCTGTTCGAGGCCATCGAGGTGATCAACAAGCTGTTCACCGGCGATGTCGTGCGGCACAAGGGCGAGCACTTCACCCTCGAGTCCGCCAGGCTCTTCACGCGGCCGCAGGACCCGGTCCCGATCTACGTCGCGACCGCCGGTCCCCTGAACGCCAAGCGCACCGGCCGCAACGCGGACGGCATGATCACCGTGGGCGCTGCCGACGAGAAGATCCAGATGCTGTGGGACCGCTTCGCGGATGGTGCCCGGGAGGCCGGCAAGGACCCGACCGGCATGCCCAAGCTGTTGCAGATCCACGTCTCGTGGGCTCCCACACGCGACGCGGCGGAGCGCAATGCCGTCAGCGAATGGCCGAACGGTGGCATGCCGTTTCCCAAGCAGGATATCCGCAACCCGGAAGACTTCGCCGCCATGGCGAAGCAGGTGAGCCCGGAGAGCTTCGTCAACCGCGTGCTGATCAGCGCGGAGGCCGACGACCACGCCGCGCATATCCAGGGCTTCGTAGACACCGGCTTCGACGAGATCCACGTCCACAACGTGGGTCGCAACCAGTCGGAGTTCATTCGCTTCTACGGGGAGCGCGTGCTACCTCAGCTCAGGCTCGGCTGAGCGCGGGACCGATGCCCACGCTGGCGCCGGAAGAGGCGCGCCGGCGCTTCGCGAGCGCCACCGTCGCCTACCTGGCCACCCTGCGCGCGGATGGCACCGCGGCCCTCGTGCCCATCGTGTTCGAGGTCATCGGCGACCGCGTGGTGTCTCTGATCGATCCCAAGCCCAAGCGGACGCCCGAGCTGGCCCGACTGCGGCACATCGCCCGCGATCCGCGGGTCGCGCTCCTCGTCGATCACTACGAGGACGACTGGGAGCTTCTCTGGTGGGCGCGCGCGGAGGGTGTCGCGCGAGTGGTCGGTGAAGGCCCGGAGCGCGAGGAGGCCATGAGACGCCTCCGTTCGAAGTACCCGCAATACGAGGCGCTCGACGATCCTTTCGGCGATGCGATCGTCGTCCAGGTCGCGCGCTGGAGCGGATGGAGCGCGAGCTAGCGGCTACTCGGCGTAATCCCAGATCCGCAGGTGCCCCGGCTCGAGGCGAATGACCGGCCCCTCGTCGGGCATCGAGTCCGCGAAGGCATCGGCCTCGGCGGCATCGGTCATGTAGCGGTGGCTGGTTCGCCGCACGAGCTCGCGATAGCCGCTGTGCTGCACCTGGGCCTCGCCGCGCATCTCGACGCCACGGTAGGGGTCTGCGCTCTCGCACACCACCAGCGAGATGTGCGGGTCGCGCTCGATGAGCCGCAGCTTGCCCTGGCCCTCCAGCGAGACCCAGACGTTGAAGCCACCGTCCCGAAACTCGTGCCAGACCGGCGACAGCAGAATGCTGCCGTCAGACCGATGGAGCCCCAGCACCGCGACCAGCGGCAGCTCCAGCAGGTCCCCGATGTCGTCCAGGGTCAGGTTGCGTCGCATGCTGCTATGGTCGCCGAATGCCGAGATCGCCGCTGGCCGACGCCTTCGCTCACCACGTTTGGGCGACCCTCTCGCTGATCGACACCTGTGAGGTCATCACCGACGAGCAGCTCCAGGCCAGCGCTCCGGGCGTGTATGGCTCGATCATCGACACGCTCCGCCACATCGTCGCGAGCGACCGGGGCTACCTTGCCGTCGTGTCCGGCGGCCGCGTGGAGCGCATGGACGACGAGCGCCTAACCCTCGCAGCCGCTCGATCGGTCATGGAGCTGGACGGCGAGGAGTGGGCTCGCGTTCTCGCGGAGCTCGACGATCCGGAGCGCATCGTTGTCCGTCAGCGTCCCGACGGCTCCGCGAACCGCTCCCCGGCCGGGATTCGCCTCGCCCAGGCGCTGCACCATGGCACCGATCACCGCAGCCAGATCTGCACGATCCTCACGACCCTCGGGATCGAGCCGCCCGACATCGATGTCTGGGAGTTCGGCGTCCAGCACGGGCGGGTGCAGGAGGTTGCGGCGCCAGCGACCAAGGCCTGACCAGCGAATCCGTTTGGCGACCGACATTGTTGTTGAGGGGCGCCGGGAGCTACTCGAGCGACTCCCAGACGGTGGCGATCCCCTGGCCCACGCCGATGCACATCGTGGCGAGGCCGTATCGAGACCCGCGACGGCGCATTTCGTGGGCAAGCGTGGCGACCAGGCGAGCACCCGAGGCTCCCAACGGATGACCGATGGCGATGGCCCCGCCGTTGATGTTGACCTTGTCGGGGTCGAGACCCAGCTCGCGCATGCACGGGATCGCCTGCGCCGCGAATGCCTCATTGAGCTCCACGAGATCGAGATCCTCGGCGCGCAGCTCGGCGCGCTCGAGCGCCTTGCGCGAGGCCGGAATCGGCCCCAGTCCCATGGTCGCGGGGTCCACGCCGGCCACCGCGCTGGAGAGCATCCGGGCGATCGGGCGCCAACCGAGGTCCCGAGCGCGCGCCTCCGACGTCACGAGCACCGCCGCGGCGCCATCGTTGATGCCGGATGAGTTGCCAGCGGTCACCGAGCCGGAGGCATATCTCTTGAAGGCGGGCTTCAGGGTCGCCAGCTTCTCGAGGGTGGTGTCGGGGCGCGGCGGCTCATCCACCGCCACGTCCACGGCAGGCCCACTCGTTGACGCGGGTGTCGAGATGGGGACGACCTCATCGGCGAACCGACCCGCCTCCTGCGCTTCCGCCCAGCGCTGCTGCGAGGCCAGCGCGAAGGCGTCCTGCTCCTCGCGGCTCACGCCGCAGCGCTCGACGACGTTCTCTGCCGTCTCGCCCATCGAGTAGGGGTAGTACGCGTCCGCCAGGCGCGGGTTGGTGAACCGCCAGCCCAGCGTCGTGTCGTACAGCGTCTGCTCGCCACGCGGGAAGGCCACGGATGGCTTGGCGGCCACAAACGGGGCCCGGGTCATTGACTCAACGCCACCAGCAATGAACAGATCGCCGTCTCCCGCGACGATCGCGTGCGCGGCGTTGACGACGGCATTCATGCCTGAGCCGCACAGGCGGTTCACGGTCGCACCCGGCACCTCGACCGGCAGGCCCGCCAGCAGGGCGGCCATCCGGCCCACGTTACGGTTGTCCTCGCCCGCCTGGTTGGCGGCGCCGAGCACCACGTCATCGATGGAGGCAGGATCCACCCCGTGTCGCTCGACGATGGCTCGCACCACGTGCGCCGCCAGGTCGTCGGGCCGCACGCCCGCCAGGACGCCGCCGTAGCGGCCGAACGGGGTGCGCAGGCCGTCGACGACCACCGGGGTTCGACGGGGATCGGAGGACTGGGGAGAGCTCAGGGCCGCATCCCTCGCTCGACGTACTCGTTCTGACGCGTCGCCTGCTCGTAGATGCCGCGCAGCCGCCAGCCCAGGGCGATGAGCGTGACACCGAAGGCGAGCGCGAACACGGCGATGAGCCACAGCACGCTCAGGATGCCGGCCCCGGGGAAGATGATGACGTAGAGGCCGAAAAGGGCGGAGATCACCCCGGCGATGGCCAGGAACAGCTCGCCTTTGATGTGCTCTCGCAGGCGGATGGCGGTCCAGATCTCGAAGACGCCGGTGAGGATCGCCCATGCCCCCACCAGGAGCACCAGCACGAAGGCGGTAATGACCGGCCACACAATCGCCAGGAACCCGGCGACCAGCCCGGCAATCCCCTGGAGCAGGGAAACCCACCAGCCTCCTGATCCCCGCGCGCTCCACGCGCCTGTGAGTCCCGTGACTCCATCCATGATCAGCCAGAAGCCGAAGAGCGTCGCCAAGCCGATGATCGCAAGCGGCGGGAAGAACAGGCAGACGAGCCCGAACAGGATCGCGATGACCCCACGCAGGATGAAGGTCCACCACGCGCGAGCCATGACGATGGCCAGCGTGACGTTCATTCGCATCCTGTTGTCTCCGAAGGCTGGGCCGTTGGCCCTATGCCGACCCCATGACCGGATGGCGGGCCGGGTGGGTTGCGGTCACGGCGTCGAGAAGCCGCTGGGAAGCGGCCGCGATCTCCTCGACCGCGGCGTTGAAGGCGGGCTCGTTGGCCGCCGCGGGCCGCCGGTAGCCGCTCACCTTGCGGACGTATTGGAGGGCTGCGGCGCGCACCTCGTCGGGCTCGGCCGGAACGTCGAGGACGCGAAGGGTCTTGATGCTGCGACACATGTGCGCAGTCTACGTCTCGGCGAGCAGCTCCTCCAACGAGTCGATGACGCGATCCGCCGCAGAGACATCGGTTTCGGCGAACTGCGGAACGGCGATGCAGGCGAGGCCTGCCGCCTTCGCGGCCGCGATCCCCGATGGCGAGTCCTCTAGCGCGAGCGAGTCCTCGGGCGCCACGCCGAGCCGTTCGCAGGCCAGCAGGTAGACGTCCGGTGCCGGTTTGGCGGCGACGACGTCGTCGGCGGTGATGATGGCGTCGAAGGCATCGGTCAGGCCTGCGGTGGCCAGGGCGGTGGAGACAAGCTGTCGCGATGAGTTCGAGGCCAGGGCCATCGGCACCCGGCCGCGCAGGCGCTCCACGAGCTCGATCGCGCCGGGGCGGCCCTGGACCTGTAGCCGGAGCATGCCGTCCATGATCTCGTAGACCCGATCCACCAAGGCCTGTCCCTCCCCAGCCGGACGACCGAGGCGGTCGGCGAAATAGCCAGCGGTGTGCTCGAAGGAGGTGCCCATGACGGCGAGCTTGTCGTCGAAGGTGAAGGTCTGGCCGTGCTGGCGGAAGAGCTCGGTCTCCGCCTCGTGCCAGAGGTTTTCGGTGTCGAGCAGGAGGCCGTCCATGTCGAAGACGACGGCCCGATAGCGATCGGGCAGCGGCTCCAGCATTCAGCGTGCCTCGAAGAACGAGCCGTGCCGCTCCGCCAGGGAGCGAAGCAGCGGCACCACCCGATACCGTCCGTCCGGGACCGCGCCGTGCAGCTGGTCGAGCGTGCGAACCACGTGCTCCAGGCCGATCCGCTCGCCCCACTCGAGCGGTCCGTTCGGATAGTTCATGCCCAGTCGCATGGCGATGTCGATCGCCGTGGGAGCCGCCACGCCTTCCGCCACGGCCGATGCCGCCTCGTTGACGACGGTCGCCAGAACGCGTGCCGCGATCTGCTCAGCGGTGAGCATCTCGCGGCGGGGACCGTCCGGGCGACGGCCAAGGGCGACCCAGGGTGTTCCGCGCTCGCCCTCGCCTTCGTAGTCGTAGAAGCCTCCGCCGGTCTTGCGTCCCAGCCTCCCGGCATCGACCAGCGTGCGCTGCAGGGGATGCGGGCGATACCGGGGATCGAAGAAGAACTGCTCGTAGACGCTCTGGCTGACCGCGTAGTTGATGTCCGCACCAATGGTGTCGATCAGCTCGAAGGGGCCCATCTTGAAGCCGATCCCCCGCAACGCGTCGTCGATTGCCTCCACGCTCGCCAGACCATCGCCCAGGATGCGAATCGACTCCAGGTACAGCGGGCGCGCCACACGGTTGACGATGAAGCCCGGGGTATCGGACGCAACCACCGGCGTCTTGCCGAGCCGGCGCGCGGCGAGCGCGGTGGCATCAACCACCGGCGGCTCGGTCATCGGTCCAGCAACCACCTCCACCAGGGCCATCAGCGGCACGGGGTTGA
>VBJP01000104.1 GCA_005880165.1 Chloroflexota bacterium
GTTCCTGACCAAGGACCTCGGCATCGATCCAGAGCGGCTGGCGGCCACCACCTACACCGATGACGACGAGGCGCACCAGATCTGGACCCGGGAAATCGGCCTCCCTCCGGAGCGGATTGCCCGCTGGGGGAACATCGCCGCGGGGGACGACCACAACTTCTGGCAGATGGCCGAGACGGGCCCGTGCGGGCCGTGCAGCGAGATCCACTACGACCGCGGCGCGGAGTTCAGCGAGGGACCCGATTGCATCCCCGACCACTCGGAGACCTGTCCGCGTTGGCTCGAGGTCTGGAATCTGGTCTTCATGGAGTTCGACCGGGCGGCCGACGGAACCCTGACGCCGCTACCGTTCAAAAGCGTCGATACCGGCATGGGACTGGAGCGCATGACGAGCGCGCTGCAGGGAGTCGACTCGAACTATCGAACGGATCTCTTCGTGCCGATCATCGAGCGGCTCGCCGAGTTCATCGGTCACGATCCGGAGACGGTCGAGAGCGAGCGGTTCAGCTACCAGGTCGTCGCCGACCACTCGCGCGCGATGGCCTTCCTGATCGGCGAGGGGGTGGGCCCTTCAAACGAGGGCGCCGGGTATGTCCTGCGGCGGATCATGCGCCGCGCGGTGCGCCACGGGCGGCTGATGGGCATCGACCGCCCGTTCCTGTCGGAGACCTGCGGCGTGGTCATCGACATCATGGGAACGGCCTATCCCTACTTGGCCGAGCGTCGCGGCGAGATCCTGGCCGGCGTCGAGGCGGAGGAGCACAAGTTCTCGAGGACGCTCGAAGCGGGCAGCGAGCGGCTGGCACAGCTGGTCGAGGCTGCCGGCCGGGGCGGCAGCATCGCCGGAGCGGATGCGTTCCGCCTGCACGACACCTTCGGCTTTCCCATCGACCTCACCGTGGAGATCGCGGCGGACTCAGGCGTCGGCGTCGATCGCCCCGGGTTCGAGGCGGCCATGCGCGAGCAGCGCGAGCGGTCGCGCGCGGTGCGTCGGTCGGCGCTGCCGGTGGACGAGGAGCTGGCGAGGCTGCAGACCGAGTTCATCGGCTACCCGAACGAGACGAGGGCCAAAGACCTGCCGGTGTCTGCAGTCCGTCCGTCGGGTGGCGACGAGGAGCCCGCGCTGGTCGTCCTGGAGCGCACGCCGTTCTACGCAGAGGGTGGCGGGCAGGTGGGGGACCGTGGCGAGCTGATCGGTCCACGCGGGCGGATGGCCGTCGCAGACACGCAACGGATGGGCTCAGCCATCGTGCATATGGGACGCCTCGAGGGTGGGATGGCTGCTGGCGACCTCGTCGAGGCGCGCGTCGACGAGCGGGCGCGGTGGGGCGCAGCGCGCAACCACACCGGCACGCACCTGCTGCATCGCGCGCTGCGGGACGTGATCGGCGAGCATGCCAAGCAGGCGGGCAGCTGGGTCGGGCCGGATGCGCTCCGCTTCGACTTCCCGGCAAGTTCGCCAACGCCACGTGAGGCGCTCCGCGAGGTCGAGCGGCGCGTGAGCGCGCAGATCCGCCGCGATGCCGCGGTCAACCCGTCCTGGATGAGCCTGGGTGACGCCCAGGCGCTGGGCGCCGACATGTTCTTTGGCGAGAAATACGTCCCCGAGTCGGTCCGCGTGGTGCAGGTCGACGGTTACAGCAAGGAGCTGTGCGGCGGCACCCACGTCGCCTCCACGGGCCAGATCGGGTCCCTGCGCATCCTGTCCGAAGGAAGCGTTGGCGCCGGCCTGCGGCGCATCGAGGCGGTGACCGGCGAGGCCGCCGAGGAGCTGGTCTCGAGGCGCCTCGAGGCGTTGCACGCGGCGGCACAGCTGCTCGGTGAGCGCGACGAGAACGTTCCGTTTCGGGTCGAAGCGCTCCTGGCGAGACTCCGCGAGGCGGAGCGCGGCGGCCACGACGGCCGCCCGAAGGGCTCGGCGACCCGCAAGCTCGACGCCGCGCAGGCGCTGGCAGGCGCGCAGCTGGCCGGTGAGACGCGTGTCGTGGTTGAGCGCTATCCGGAGGCCGATGCGGTCTCCCTTCGAACCCTGGCCGATGACCTGCGCGCGGCGACCGGCCGCTTTGTGCTGGTGGCGGCGGGCGACGGGGATGGGCAACCCACGCTGCTGGTGGCCGCCAGTCGCGACCTGGCCGGCGAGGGCTTCGACAGTGCCACGATCGTACGTGCCGCTGCTCCCCTTATGGGCGGCGGCGGTGGTGGCCGCGCCGACCTCGCCCAGGCCGGCGGCCGCGACGCGCGGCATCTCGACGACGCGCTGCGCGAGGCCGGTCGATTGGCTCTCGAGAGCCTGGCACGCCTCGAGTCCGGCTGAGCAGGCTGGCACGGAGGGGCAATGCAGGGTCTGCTGGGACGCGTGGTCGGGTGGCTGCCGGGCAGCCATCGGGCATCGAACGGCGGACCGGCCGCGATCGCGGCGCTCGACGTCGGCACTGAGTTCGCCAAAGCGCTGGTGGTGACTCCCGAGCCGGGACCGGATGGCACGCTGATCGGGGCCGTCCGCGGCGTCGGCCGCCAGCGCCAGGGCCTGAGCCACATGCAGTCAGGCACCGTCACGGACATCGACGCGGTGGTCGACAACTGCTCACGCGCGCTGGCGCAGGCCTGCGAGGTGGCGGCGCTCGAGCCACGAAGCGTGGTCATTGGCATCGCCGGTGAGCTCGTCAAGGGCACCACCGCGTCCCTCGCGGCGCGCCGCTCCGACCCGCGCCGCCCGCTCGACGAGGCGGAGCTGGAGAAGGTCGTGGAGCGCGTGCAGGACGACGCGCTACGCGACGCGGAGCGGCGCATTGGCTGGGAGAGCGGCATCGATCGGCTCGACGTGCGGCTCGTGCATGCCGCCATCGTGGAGCTGAAGATCGACGGCTATCCGGTCAGCAATCCCATCGGCTTTACTGGAGCACACCTGGAGCTGTCCATCTTCAATGCGTTCGCACCCATGGTGCACCTCGGCGCGCTGCAGTCGGTGGCGGCGGCCCTCCAGCTGCAGCTGCTCGGCGTGATCGCGGAGCCGTATGCGGTGGCGACCTGCCTGGCGCCCGGTGAGCTGGGCGACACCGGCGCGGTCTTCATCGACGTCGGCGGCGGCACCACCGACGTGGCGCTGGTGCGGCATGGAGGGATCGCGGGCACCAAGATGCTCGGCCTCGGCGGTCGCGCCTTCACCAAGGGACTGGCGGAGCGGTTCGCGCTCACCTTTGCGCGGGCCGAGGCGTTGAAGGTGGCGGCCGCGGACGGCGAGGAGCTCCCGGAGGCCGCCGTCCCGCGTGACGAGCTCGAGGCGGCGCTCCACGCGGATGCGTCGATCTGGCTGGACGGCATCGAGCTGATGATCGGCGACCTCGCCGAGGGTGAGCTGCTGCCGGCACGCATCTTCCTGTGCGGCGGAGGCGCACGGCTGCCACAGATCGTCGCGGCGCTGGCGGGCGACGCCTGGTGGCGGCGGCTGCCGTTCGCGCGCCGGCCCGAGCTCCGACCACTGACGCCCGACGACGTGGCCGGGCTGCGGGACACAACCGGCATGCTGGTGACTCGCCAGGATGTGACGCCGATGGCGCTGGCGCACCAGGGCCTGATCCTGGACTCCCAGACGACGGCGGTCGAGCGCGCCATGCGCGAAGCCGTGCGGGCCATGGACCTGTAGCCGCGATGGCCGAGATCAGCCCAGCCAGGAGCGCAGCCGGCGAGGCGCAGATCCTCTACCTCGAGCCGGATGACGAGATTCCCTCCGTCGTGCGCCGCGTGCGCGAGTCAGAGGTGCCGCGCGTGGTGCTCGTGGCGCCCGGGCGCTCGAAGGCCACCTCGAGCTCCATCGGTCTGCGCTTGCTGGCGCGGCACGCGAACGAGGTGGGCATCAAGCTGAGCCTCGTCGCCGACCCGGCCGCCCGTACACTCGCTGCCGACGCGGGCATCCCGGCCTTCGCATCGATTGCTGATGCGCAGGCCGAAGCCGGCGATCCCGAGCAGTCTGCCCAGCCGGCGCCTCGTCCTTTGGCGGCGATCCACGTCGTGCGCGGCGAGGGCGCCAGCCCGCCGGCCATGCCGGTCGTGCACGGTCTCGCACCCGAAGGGCGAGGTTCGCAGCCATCCGGCGGCACCATCAGCCTTGGGCGTTCGCGCATCGAAGACACCCAGCCCGTTCCGGTCGTTCCGCCGGTTGGTTCCGGGGCGAGTCCGAGCACCAGAGCCGCGGCACGGCCAACGCGGTCCGCGCCGTTGGCGCGCAGAAGCTGGACGGCTCTCGCCGCCTTTCTCGGGGGGCTGGTCGTGGTCGCTGGCCTCGTGGCCGCGGTGCTCCCGTCCGCGACGGTACAGATCGTGCCCAGCGCCACCTCGATTGGTCCAGTGGACTACGTGGTGACCATGCCGGCCGCATCGGACAGCGGACGGATCGACCGCTCACTGTTCGGGAATGCCACCGGGACCTATGACGTCGGTACCGCCCGGGCCGGAGGGACCGTCACGTTCTTCAACTACACCAGCGATTCCGTTCAGGTTCCAAAAGGAACGCTGGTGGCGGCCGGCGACCAGGCATTCGCAACCAACAAGACGATCAACGTACCGGCAACTGGGTTCTTCTTCGCTGGCAGGAAGTCCGTGGACGTCACCGCGACCAGCGCGGGCACGGGAGGCAACGTCGCGGCCCACGCCATCAATCGGGTCGTTGACAGGGCTCTCGACGACAGGTTGAGCTCAGGATTCCCGCAGATCGGGCCGCGCGTCGACAATCAGCACTCGACGTCGGGCGGGACATCCAAGACGGGTCCGCAGGTAACGCAGGCTGATGTCGACGGCCTCGTGCGACGCCTCAAGCAGCAGCTGACGGGGCAGCTGGACGCGCAGCTCGCAGACCATCCAGAGCGCACCTACGCCCCGCCCTCGCGACCGCAGGACCCGCAGGTCACGGTGCCGACCGGCCTCGTCGGCACGAAGGACAAGGCGACCTTCCAGCTCAGCGGGAGCCTCGCGTATGACCGGCGCTACGTGACCGGGGATCAACTCAAGCAGGCGGCCAGCGAGCAATTGAGCGCCGACAGCACGACGGTGCCCGATGGGACCATGCTGGTGCCGTCGAGCGTGCAGGCCAGCGCGCGCAATCCCCAGCTCTTGGGCGACCTTGTCTCCACCAGCATTACGGTCCGCGGAGCGGTCACTCGACGGCTGGACGCAGAGGCCTTGAAGCGTCGCATCGCCGGCCTCTCCGCGGATGAGGTGCCGCATGCCCTGGCCGACCTCGGGGCCGCCCGAGTCACCTTCTGGCCCGGCTGGGTGAACGCCGTGCCCCGCCTGCCATTTCGCATCGACATTCGCGTCGAGGGATCTGTGCCGTCCGCGTCGCCCGGCCAGGCCAGCGCCTCATGAGCCGGGTCATCGCCTTCGACCACGGCACCCGGCGCATCGGCGTGGCCGTCGCCGATAGCGAGATCGGCCAGGCATTCTCGCGCCCGGCCCTTCGTGCGCCACGCGGCCGAGACATCGGTGCCGTGGTCGCTCTCGCCCGGGCGGAGAGCGCGGAGCAGGTCGTGGTCGGGCTGCCCCGCAACATGGACGGAAGCGAAGGAGCCCAGGCAGACGCGGCCCGGCGCTTCGGCGACCAGCTGGCAGAGGAGGGTCTTCGCGTCGTCTTCGTCGATGAGCGCCTGACCAGCTGGGAGGCGGGAGAACGGCTCGCAGCTGCGGGCGAGCGCCCGCGGCGGAAGCGTGGCGATCTCGACTCGGCGGCAGCGCGCCTGATCCTGCAAGATTACCTGGACGCGAGGCGCCCTCCGCACGCCGGAGTCGATGCGCCGGACCACCAGGAGGCTGGATGAACGATCAACCGCGTGCCCGTTGGGAGAATGACGCTCGCCGCAATGAGCGCATTCGCGAGCTCCGGGCACAGCGGAGAACCACCGAACGGCGTCCCAGGCGGCGCTTCCAACCCATCGTCCTGCTCCTCTGGTTTGCGGCGGTCGCCGCGCTGGCGGCCTTCCTCATCTTTGTCGGGTTCCTGGCCTTCGCCCCCAGGCTGATGTCTTGGGTCGAGTCCAACCCTGGCGCCATCAAGCAGGGGGTCGTCCTCGACTTCGTGCGCTGGTATCAGCCTTCGGCGATTGCCGACACCCCGGCGAGCGACAGCGTGGCCCGGATCACGTTCCAGGTACCGACGGGTTCCAGCGACACGGAGATCGGGCACCTGCTCTTCGAGAAGGGACTCGTTCGGAGCGAGCTCGCTTTCCAGTACTACGTCATCGCCGCCGGGAGGGAGGGGACGCTTCAGGCAG
>VBJP01000105.1 GCA_005880165.1 Chloroflexota bacterium
GTCGACGTCGACGACCACGTAGCCGGAGCCGGATTCGGCGACCAGTGGGTAGGCCCGCGTCAGGGAGGGGCTGACGGTTGCGTGGTCTCGCGCGATGAGGGCTCGGGCTCGCGGGCCGGGAAGCTCGGTGACGATGTGCGGCGCCGCTAGCCGCGTGGCAGCAGGAGCCGCGGAGGGGCGCGTACGCATGGCACGACTCCGGGGGAGCTGGCGCGTCCTGCCCGCGCCCTTGGCTAGCCGCCCGTATCGTATCAGCGCCAGTGGCGCTCAGGGGGTGGCGGCGATCGCTTCACCGATGAGCCCGGGCCCGCGGTAGACGAGACCGGTCCACAGTTGGACGAGGTCAGCTCCTGCTTCGAGGGCCGCCGCGGCATCGGTCCCGGAGCCGATGCCGCCCGATGCAATGATCGCCAGGCGGTCGCCGAGCTCGCCGCGCACGGCCTTGATCAGCTCGAGCGTCCTAGAAAGCAGGGGCCGACCCGACAGCCCACCGGGTTCGTCGCGGATCGGCGTGCGCGTTCGCAGCTGCACCCCGTCGCGTCCGAGACGGGTGTTGGTCAGTATCACGCCCTGCCCTCCGGCGTCGCACACCGCGCGCGCCAGGGAAACGACCGTGCCGTCGTCGAGGTCCGGCGCCAGCTTCACGAAGATGGGCCGCACGGACGCGAGCTCGCGCCCCAGGGCGAGGGTTGTCTCCAGCAGACGCGCGACCGTGTCACGCTCCTGCATCTCACGCAGCTCCGGCGTGTTGGGCGACGAGACGTTGAGCGCCACGTAGTCGGCGACCGGGGCCACGAGGCGGAACGCGGCGGCATAGTCGGCCAGCGCATCTGCCTGGGGCGTGGCCTTGTTGCGCCCGATGCTGACGCCAACCACGAACCCGGCTGGCAGCGAACGACGCGCGAGCATGACGTGACGGGCGAGCTCGGCCGCCCCGGCGTTGTTGAGGCCCATCCGGTTGACCAGCGACTTGTCGTCAGGGAGGCGGAAGAGGCGGGGGCGATCGCTGCCCGGTTGGGGAAGTGGCGTGACCGTGCCCACCTCCGCGAACCCGAAACCGAGCGCGGCCCACCCACGGAGCGCAAGTCCGTCCTTGTCGAAGCCGGCGCCCAGGCCAATCCGGTTCCGGAACTCCAGCCCAGCCACGCGCAGCGGGACATGGCGTCGCGGTGCCCCGCTCGCGATTGTCAACACCATGCGCCCGGCCGCGCGCTCGCCGGCGCCCCGCAGGGCGCGCATGGTCAGGTGGTGAATGCGCTCCGGGTCAAAGCGGAACAGCAGAGGTCGCGCGAGCCAGTAGCCCGCGATGCTCAGCTCCCGCCAGCCGATCACCCCATCTGGTGGAGCGAGCATCGAAACCGGTCTAGTCGTCAGAGGCGCGCGGAAAAGCCATCTGGGCGGGATACACCGGCGGCAGCGGCTCGCCGATCTCCTCTTCCGGAACCCCGCCAGGAGCCATCAGCTCATGCCATACCTCGGTGCCGGCGGCGGGCGGGTCGTCGAGCTCTTTGATGGCGACGATCCCCTCGAAGCGGATCAGGCCCGGGTCGCCGTCATCGGTCTGGAGCTCGTGCTCGTATTCCGGAGCGATCTCGCAGGCGCGACCGAGTGCCGTCTCCTCGTCCTGGCCGTCGACCAGGATCACGCGGTCCTCGACCATGCGCGACACTGGCGGCTCGCCGATCAGGTAGGCGTAACGCAGCTGGACGGCGAACCAGCCGCTCGGGTACGCGAGAGCCGCCTCGTCCGCGGATGCCCTCGCGCGAGTGCCCACGCTCACGCCGGGGGAGGCTCCTCGCCCATCACCGTCTGCGACTGCTCGCGCATGAACTGCTGCACGTAGTACGGCCCGAGGCCGTTCTTGCCCGAGCTGCCGGATCCCTTCCAGCCGCCGAACGACTGGATGCCGGGCCATGCGCCGGTGGTCGCTCCGGAGCGTCGGTTGACGTACACGACGCCCGCCTGGATGCGATCAAGGAAGCGTCGGACCTCCGTATCGTCGCGGCTGAAGATGCCGGCGGTCAGGCCATAGGGCGTGGCATTCGCCTGCTCGAGCGCCTCGTCGAGCGAGTCGACTTCGCCGATCACCACGAATGGCACGAACAGCTCGTCGTGGAAGAGCCGATGGCCCAGGGGCAGGCCGGAGACCACGGTCGGCGTCGGGAAGAAGCCGCGCTGCGTCCCGTCGCCGGTCAGCACCTGGCCTCCGACCTCGATGGTGCCACCATCGTGCTGGGCCTCCGCCACCGCCTCCGTGAACTTGCCCAGCGCGCGCTCGTTGATCACTGGCCCCATCCAGTTCTCGCGACGGGTCGGGTCGCCGACCGCGAGCTTCCGGGTCTTTTCGACCAGCGTGTCGACGAACTGCCTCGCCACGGTGCGGTCGACGTAGACCCGGCTGTTGGCGCTGCACTTCTGCCCGTCGAACCCGAAGGCGGAGCGCATCACGCCCTCGGCCGCCTCGTCGAGGTCTGCGCTGCGAGTCACGATGGCCGGATTCTTGCCGCCCATCTCGGTGATGATCGGCCTGGGATACTCGCGGGTGAAGCTCGAGTAGAGCCGCATGCCGACCTCGTAGCTCCCCGTGAAGACCAGGCCGTCGATGCCGGGGTTGTGCTCGAGCTCCGCGCCCACCGTCTCCCCCGGACCGGTGACGAGGTTTACTGCGCCGCCGGGCACGCCGACCTCGCGCAGGACCTCCGCGAACTTGAAGGCGAGCAGGGGAGCGTCGGACGAGGGTTTCATGACCACCGTGTTGCCGGCGATCAAGGCCCCGGCCGCCGGACCGCCGGAGAGGGCCATCGGGAAGTTGAACGGCGAGATCACGGCCCACACGCCGTGTGGCTTCAACACCGAGCGCGTGTGCTCGGTGGGGGAGAGCGAGCCCATCGGCTCCACGAACCCCTGGTGGCGCTCCATGACGTCGGAGTAGTAGCGAAGCAGGTCCGCAGTCTCTTCCACGTCGCCCAGGGCCTCCAGGCGGTTCTTGCCGACCTCGATGGCCATCAGCGCCGCGTACTCGAACTGGCGCTCGCTGATGAGGTCGGCCGCACGCCGCATGAGCTCGATCCGGCGGCGCCAGCCCAGGTCGCGCCAGGCGGAGAAGGCGGCCCTGGCCGCAGCGATGGCGTCCTGGACGTCCTTGGCCGTCCCGATCGGGAAGCGGGAGACGACGACGTTCGCGTCGATCGGCGAGCGATCCTCGAACTGATCGTCGGCGAAGCGGCGCTCGTCCCCGATGAGCATCGGGTAGCGATCGCCCAGCTGCCCCCTGGCCGTGGTCACCGCGCGGTCGAACGCGGACTGCAGCTCCTCGTTGTCGGCCGAGAGGGTCGCGTAGGTGATCTTCATGCGGGGAGCGCCGGTGGTGACCATCGGTCCTGGAGCCTCCTGGGGACGGGCCGCGCCCGCGGACGGCGGGCGCCATCTGGGTCGGTGCGGGATTGGCCAACCATTATCGCACCGCGCTGGCGGAGGGCAGGCCGAGAGCCAGGCTCCGGGGGGAGAAGAGCCTGGCCCTCGACGCAGGCATGCTACACGGGCGTTCGCGCGCCACGCAACACTGAATCTGCAACAAATCGCGCGGATCGGCACCGATTCCGCGGAGTCATCCTGGCCCAGCGGGGCTGTCAGGGTCGAGCGCGGTGGTAGAGGCCCAGCTTGAGCTCGAGCGAGGTCCGATGCGGCGCCGCCAGAAACGTCCGGCCCCGGTCGCCGTAGAGGCGGATCAGCAGCTCCTGGGCGGTCGCCTCGTCATGGAGGTCGAGGCGGGCGTGCACGACCTTGATCTTGAAGTCGTGCTGCAGCCACCAGCCGGTGCGGCGCTGGGTGGCGTCGTGCGCCTGGCTCACGACCTCGGGATCCAGCAACGCCCCGACGTCGTCGCGGCCGTAGTAGCCCATCACGATCAGGCGCCCGCCCGGCCGCAGCACGCGCAGCGCTTCGGCGATGGCCGGCAGGCACGCGTCGTCCGCCTCGATCAGCCCGTGGAGGACGACGTCGACGGCTCCGTCGCGTAGTGGCAGCGCCTCAGGCTCACCTTCCACGATGCGGATGTTCGGCTGGTGAGCCTCGCCCGCGCGGATGCGCGCTGCCTCGAGCAGCTCCGGTTGGGACTCGATGCCGTAGGTGCGCCCGGTGTGCCGCGCAAGGAGCATCGGATAGTGACCGATGCCGGTGCCGACGTCGGCGATCCGCTTGCCCGAGAGGGGAGTGATGCGCTCCAGCGCGGCCAGCACCTTGCGGTCCGGGTCGATCACGTCGCCGAGGCGTGCGTGGAGGACCGGATCGGGGTCCGTCCAGGGCGGCAGGATGGCGCGCACGGCGAGGCTGGCAGCTACGGGATCGAGACGCGCGTCTCGGCCGGAGCCCCCGCTTCCGTGGTGAGCAGTGCCTCGCCGGCCAACAGCTGCAGGTCGAATCCGACCGGCCCTCTGGCGCGTCGGGTGGCGATCAGCGAGATGTTCAGGGTCCCGCCCGGGTCGAGGGGACCCCAGCCGAGCGAGGTCGTTCCCGTCGGCTCGCCCTGCTCGCCGGGACCGATGACCCACTTGGTCCAGGGTTGGATGAGGGCATCGGTCAGCCGGCCGGGCGATGGCTGGAACGGCGCCAGGAAGACGATCCGGTCGAGCGGCGTCGGCCAGCGCAGCACGAGCTCGCCGATGCGGGTCGAGCCCAGGTTCATGACCTTGATGGTCAGGTGGCCTGTCCCGCTGGCGGGGACGGTTGGCCGTACGGTGACGCGTATGCGGCGCGTATCACGGGCGGTCGGCAGCGCCAGGGAAAGGGGAGGCTCTGCGGTCGCGGTCGGGCTGGCCGACACCCCGACCGTCGCGGAGGGAGTAGCGGACGGGGTTGGCGTAGCGCTCGCGCGCGGGCTTTGGGTTACGAACGGACCGACGCACCCGACCACGAAGAGCGCAGCCGCCAGCACCGACCCCATGCTTGCCACGCGCGTTCGGCCTCCGCGTCGTCTGGTTGACCCGCCGTGCGGCATCCGTCGCCCTCGACCTGCCGATACGGCCGCCTCATGGCGCGCCGCATTGGCATGGTACGAGAGCGGGCTTCAAACCGTGGCGAACGGGACCGGAAGTCCGCCGGCTCGCAGTCGGTCACGACCTCCGTCAGCGCGGCCGAAGCAGCGCTCCGGATCGCGGCGGAAGGCTGATGATCAGACCACCGTCTCGGCTCGGCATCAGGTCCCGCAAAGGGCGCAGGCCGGGCAGCGCCTCGCTGCTCCATGTCGCTCCGGCGACCTCCGCCGCGTGGATGGCGAGGGAGCTATCGCCTTCGCCGTTGTTCAGCGCGACCAGGACAGACGGCGATCCACCACGGTCGTTCTCGGACCGATCGGCCCAGCTGCGCAGGTAGGCGACGGCCGTGCCCTCGGCGCCGAGCACCCGGATGCCGCCGCGGCGCAGCACGGGCTCGGCGCGACGCACGGCGATGAGGGCCCTCGTGAAGGCCAGCATCTCGCGGTCCCACGCATCCGAACTCCACGGGAAGGCGCCGCGCGAGGCCGGATCCATCCCGCCTTGCAGGCCGATTTCGTCGCCGTAGTAGAGGCATGGCGCGCCGGGAAGGGTCATCTGCGCCAGCAGCGCCAGGCGGACGGTGGCGCGGTCGCCGCCGCCCATCGTCCGCAGCCGAGGGGTGTCATGGCCGTCCAGCAGGTTGAGCATGGCTCCGCGGACCGCGGGGCGATACGTCGCCATCAGGCGATCGAGAACTTCGGCGAAGCCCGGTCCGTCGAGCGTGACCAGGTTCCGGCCCAGCCAGCTGTGCTGGCCAACGGACGGGCTGTCGAGATGCGTCCCGGCGGCGAACCCAACGATCGCGCACAGCAGCGGATAGTTCATCAGCCCGTCGTAGGTGCTGCCATCGAGCAGGTCCGGGCGTTCGTCCCAGACCTCGGCGAGGATGTACGCATCTCGATTCACGGCCCGCACCCGGCGGCGAAACTCCTGCCAGAAGCCCGCTGTCTCGATCTCGGTGGGGACGTCGAGCCGCCAACCATCGGCTCCGAAGCGCGTCCAGTGCTCGGCGGTCTCGAAGAGGTACTCGCGCACCTCGGGGTTGTCCGTGTTGAGCTTGGGGAGCGCCGGGAGGTCCCACCAGGCGCGATAGCCCAGCGTCGCCAGCGACTCCCGACCTGCGGCATGCGCCAGGGCCCAATCAGCCTCGAGCGTCTCCGCGCCCGATTCTTCGGCGTAGGCCCGCAGCTGGCGCCCCGAGGAGAGCCAATCGGGGTTGAGGATGAACCAATCGACGTACGGCGACGCGGCGCCGTTCTCCATGACGTGGTGGAACGGCCACAATCCGCGGCTGGCGTGGTTGAAGACGCCATCCAGGATCAGCCGCATGCCGCGCTCGTGCACCGCGTCGACCAGCTCGCGCAACGCTTCGTCGCCGCCCAGCAGCGGATCCACCCGCCGGTAGTCGTAGGTGTGGTACCGATGATTCGCGGCCGAGGCGAAGATCGGGTTCAGGCTGATGGTGTTGATCCCCAAGTCGACCAGGTAGTCGAGATGCTCGGAGATCCCCAGCAGGTCGCCGCCCTTGAAGCCGTGCCGCGTCGGAGGATCGTCCCACGCCTCCAGGTGACCGGGCTTGCAGTTACCCACGCAGGGGGATCGTTGTCGGCGGTTACCAAGGGTCGCCAATCCTAGACCGCCGTCCGGCCCCCGGTGGCAGGTCGCTAGGATGCGGCCATGAGTGATGAGCGCACCCCGCTTGGCGTGCTCCTCTGGTTCGGGTGGGCGTTGGTTCTGCTCGCGATCACCGGCCTGCTGCTGCCCAAGATCATCGACTTCGTCGACTTTTCGCCGCGCGCGCCGTTCTCGCTGCTCGGCATCTTCATGATGGCTGAGCTTGCGCTGGTGATCTTCGGCATCACGGTTGCCCTGCAGCGCAAGCGCATCGCCTGGCGGATGGCGGTGCTCATCTCGTTCCTGCCGGTCCCGATCCTGGCCGGCCTGCCGCCGGCGCTCCTCGGTTTCTCGCGGGAGGCGGCGAGCGGCTGGTACACGCTCTTTATCCCGGTTGGGGCGGTGATCAGCGCGGTTCTTGTGGGTCTCCTGCTGAGACGTTCGGCGCGCGCCTACTTCAGCGAGGACTGAAGGGCCGCCGCGCATCGGCACCTATAATCGGGCGGCCTGATGACGACCACGGTGGGCGCTCGCACCATGCGCGCCCTGGCCAAGACGCGGCCCGAGCCCGGGGCCGAGCTCATCGAGCGCCAGGTGCCGACGCCGGGTCACGGCGAGGTTCTGCTCAGGATGGTGGCAGCCTCGATCTGCGGGACCGACTACCACCTCTATGCCTGGGACACGTGGGCGAGCGAGATCCTCAAGCCGCCGATCGTCCTTGGCCATGAGCTGGCCGGCGTGGTCGCCGCGACCGGATCTGGCGTCGGGCGAGTGAAGGAGGGCGACCTCGTCGGCGTGGAGAGCCACATCGTCGACTGGACCTGCGCGCAGTGCCGGGCCGGCGACATGCACCTGTGTCGCAACCTGCGCGTGATCGGCGCCCACGTCGACGGGGGCTTCGCTGAGTACGTCGTCATCCCGGAGACGAATGCCATTGAGAGCAACGGCCTGGATCCTGCCGTCGTCGCGCTCCAGGAGCCAATGGGCAACGCGGTGCACGCCGCCTTCGTCGAGCCCATCGAGGACAGGACGGTGGCGATCACCGGCTGCGGGCCCATCGGCCTATGCTCGGTGGGCATCGCCAGAGCGGCGGGTGCCTCGCTGGTGGTGGCGACCGATACCGAGCCGTACCGGCTCCAGCTAGCGCGCGAGATGGGTGCCGACCTGGCGCTCGACGCGCGCGACCCGGAGACGGTCGGTCGCGTGATCGAGGCGACGGGCGGCGATGGCGTCGACGTCGTGCTGGAGATGAGCGGCGCCGGCACGGCGCTGAACCAGGCCCTCCAGTTCATCACCCGCGGAGGGCGAATCAGCCTGCTCGGGATCTTCCCCGAGCCAGTGGCCATCGACCTGTCCGACCTGGTCATCCAACGCGGGATCCGCCTGTTCGGGATCTACGGCCGTCGCATCTACGACTCGTGGGAGCGCACGCAGGCCCTCCTGCGCTCGGGACGGTTCGATCCCACCCCCATCCTCACCCATCGCTTCGATCTTGCCGACTGGGAGCGCGGCTTCGAGCTCATCGCCTCCCGGCATGCCGGAAAGGTGGTGCTCATCCCATGACCGACGTTGCCTCACCCACCAACGCGGCGACCGCGCGCTCCCGCGATCCGCTCGCCTTCCTCGAGGGCGAGATCGACGAGCTGAAGGCCAAAGGGCTGTATCGGCGGCTGCGGGTCGTGCAGAGCGAGCAGCGCAGCCGATGCGTCATCGACGGTCGCGAGGTGATCACCCTCTCCTCGAACAACTACTTGGGGTTGAACACCCATCCCAGGCTGCGTCGGGCGGCCA
>VBJP01000106.1 GCA_005880165.1 Chloroflexota bacterium
AACGTGCCGCCAAAGGGAAGCTCCATGTGCGTGTGCACGTCGATGGCCCCGGGAATGACCCATTTGCCACCGGCATCGACGGTGCGGTCGGCGGTGAGCTCCAGGTTCTCGCCTATGAGCGCGATTCGCTCACCATCGACCAGGACGTCGGCGCGGGTCGTGGCATCCGCATTGACGATGGTGCCGTTCGAGATGAGCGTGCGCA
>VBJP01000107.1:0-8855 GCA_005880165.1 Chloroflexota bacterium
ACCCGAGACGTCGTCTGGCCCCACGGCTCCTCGTGCGCCCCGCGCAGGACCTGGTGACCGGCCCCCTCGAGCTCGGCAACCGCCTGGGTTACCGCGGCCGGTGACTCGACGTCGAGCTCGAGCCAGGCCTGCGGCGCGGGGATGTCATCCGGCCATGCGTCGGTCCCGAACGTCGATTGGGCTGCCTGGCTCAGAGGCCAGAGCGCGAACGCCTTGACACCGTCCAGGTCGTCGTTCGTGAAGTACTGGGGAGACGCCTCCTCGAGCGCAACGCCCAGCGCCTCACCCCAGAAGGCGCGGCTCTTGGCGATGTCGCGCACGATGGGCCCGAACCCCGCCACGAATGCGATCTTCATGGTTTCGTATCCTCGCCTCTAGCATCAACGGTCGAGGCGCGGATCCGATCCAGCCCGGCCTCCATTGATCGGCGTACCGGCGCACCGCGCATGAGTGGAATGAGCGTGGTCATGATCGCTCCCAGCGGGCCCTTGGGATGCCGTTCCCAGGTGACGTGGATGCGGCTTCCACCATCGCGCGGTGCCAGGTCGACGCTGACGAAGCTCCCGGGCTGACAGAACCCGCTCTCCTCGACGGTCCAGGTCACGTTGCCGGGCCGTGACCAGTCATATCGCTCCCGCGCCCACACCGGTCCCCCGTTGCCTTCACGCACTACGGCCCAGGTGTCGCCCACCTGGTAGACGACGTATTCCTTGCGGTTCAGCCCGGGCCACAGCGATGGGCGACGAGCGGTGAAGTCGATCAGGGCCGCGCGAATCCGGTCGGGAGGAATGTCGGTGTCGATGTCGAGCTCGACGCGTGACACGGTACCGATCAGGCCGAGGCGGCGAGGTCGGCGACGAGGGGAACGATCTCGCGTCCGTAGCGGTCGAGCTGCTCTTCCTCGTCGCCGTTCATGAGGTAGAGGTTGAACTGGTCGACGCCCGCCGCGGCGAGCGCGTGCAGCTTCTCGACGTGCTCCGCCGGCTCGCCGAGGACGCAGAAGCGATCGGTCACTTCATCACCCACGAATGCCGCATTGCTCGAGCCCACCTCAGCGTGATGGTGGTAGTCGTAGCCGGTACGGTCGGAGATGTAGCCGGTCAGCGACTCGGGGAGCTGCTCGCGCGGGTACTTGTTGACGAGGTCGACGATGTGGTTGCTGACCAGGGCCGGGAACCAGCGCGTCCGATCGCGCCCGATCTCGCGTGGCCCCACGTGTGCGGGGGCCGCGGCCTGCACCTTGACCGAGCCGGCCGGACGTCCGGCGGCGGCCTCCGCCGCGCGCACCTGGCCCACCAACCAGCGGATCAGGTCGGGATCGGCCAGCTGGAGGATCACCCCATCGGCGACACGTCCGGTCATGGCCAGCGCCATCGGTCCATAACCGGCGACCCAGACCGGAAGGTTCCACCGTCCCGACCACTGCAGCTGGAGCTCGGTGCCCTCGTAGGTCACGGCGCGCCCCTCCACGAGGTCGCGGATGACGACGATCGCCTCCTCGAGCGTGGCCATGCTGGTGGGTGGCTTGCCGAGCACCCGGCGCGCGCTGTCACCGCGACCGATCCCCAGGTCCATGCGGCCGCCGGAGATCTCGTCGAGGACCGCCAGGGTCGAGGCGGTGACGCTGGGCTCGCGCGTGGCTGGATTGGTGACGCAGGTGCCGAGCCGCATCCGCTCGGTGGCCTGTGCCATGAGGGTCAGGAGGACGTACGGCTCCCGCCACAGGACGTGGCTGTCGAAGAGCCAGCCGTACGAGAACCCATTGGCCTCGGCCCGGCGTGCGAGCTCGACTTCGTGGTCATACCGATGCTCCGGCTTGAGCGTGCACCCGAAATCCATCCCGGAGGTGCGGCCTACGGCCGGACGAGGTCGCCGTATGCGTCGGGTCGCCGATCGCGGAAAAACTGCCAGGTCTGGCGGACCTCGTCGATCTTGTCGAGGTCCAGGTCGCGGACGAGCAGCTCCTCCTTGTGCGGGTCGCCGACCTCGCCCACAAACTGGCCCCGTGGGTCGCAGAAATAGGACTGCCCGTAGAAATCGTCGTCGCCGAGGGGCTCGATCCCGACCCGGTTGATGGTGCCCACGTAGTAGCCGTTGGCGAGCGCGTGGCTCACCTGCTCAACGCGCCACAGGTATTCAGAGAGCCCACGGGACGTTGCGGAAGGAATGAACACCAGCTCGGCCCCGTTGAGACCCAGGGCCCGCGCGCCTTCCGGGAAGTGCCGGTCATAGCAGATGTAGACGCCGATAGCCGAGGTTGCCGGGCCGGAAGTAGAACTTCTCCCAGAAGCCCTTGACGTGCGGGATGTGGGTCTTGCGGTACTTGCCCAGGTAGCTGCCGTCGGCGTCGATCACCGCCGCCGTGTTGTAGTAGATCCCCGAGGTGTGCTCGTCCTCCTCGTACATCGGGACGATCAGCACCATGCCGGTCTCCTTGGCGAGCTCCTGCATCCGCGCGGTCGTCGGGCCATCCGGGATCTTCTCGGTGTAGCTGTAGTACTGCGGATCCTGGACCTGGCAGAAGTAGGGTCCGTAGAACAGCTCCTGGAAGCACATCACCTTGGCGCCCTGCTTGGCAGCGTCCCGCGCGTACTGGACGTGCTTCTCGATCATCGAATCCTTGTCGCCGGTCCACTCCGCCTGGAGCAGGGCCGCGCGGACGACACGCGCCATGGGTACCTCCTGAACCGCCGAACGAGGAGGCCGATGGTACACCGGCCCCGGGCTTCCAGACCACGACGGGTCAGTCCAGTGGGAATCGCGTGGCAGAATCGCGAGGGCAACGAAGGTCAGGCGAAGTCGCGGCCCCGCCTGGCAAGCGTTATCAGCACGAAGAAGTACGCGGCACCAAAGCTGACGAAGATGACAGCGCCGAACACGATTCCGGGGATCGGGTCCAGTGCCACGCCATTTCGCAGGAGCTGCTGTCGCGTGGTGCCGGCGCTGACCAGCACCGAGATTAGACCGATCAGGTTGGCCCCCAACCCGAGGACCGCCAGCACCAGGCCGGTGATGCGCGCCCAGCTGCGGCGGCCGAGCACTCCGATGCCGGCAGCCAGGTGCGCGGCGGCGATGCAGAAGAAGACGAAGGCGACGGCGTAGAGGACCGGGCGCATCGCCTCGGCCATCGGTCCGAAATTGATCGATCCGAAGTCGTTCGGATTGCTCTGGACCACGCTGGAGATGGACGTGACCAGGGCGCCGTACACGAAGAAGAGCGCCGTCCATAACAGGGCGAGGACCGCCAGCGCCAGCAGGATCACACCCGACGCGATCACCACGCCAGGTGTGCTGGGGCGAACCAAGCCGGTCTCGCTGCTCGCGCCCGGGGCTGACGCGGGGATGGCGGGCTGTGTCGGATCCACGAATGGCCTCCCTCCAGGTGCGCGCCGGTGCACATCGGGCGCATCGCGGATCATGGCGCACGGGCCCCGTGCACGGCAATGGCCGGTCTGAGAGCCCGGTGAAGGGTTCGACACGGAATCTTTTCGCCAGCGACGTTGTCGTGCGCATTCAGCGGACATTCACTGTCCGCACAGGAAGATCCAGATGCGCGCAGCACAGACCTCCACCGCTCATGCACCGGCCTCGGTGCTCGCGCTCCGATCGCTCCGCGAGGTCGTCTCCATCATTCCGGCCGCCCTGATCGGGGTTGCCGGGCTCGTCGCGGCCATGGATTCGTCCACGCTGCACCTGGGCCTTCTGCAGCCGCTCCCCTCGTTGCTGCCCATAGACCCGGACATCTCGGAGCCTGCCACTGCCGCCATAGCGGCCATTGGGCTGTTGGGCCTTTCCATCGGTCTGGCCCGGGGCAAGCGCGTTGCCTGGTGGCTGGCGATGGCCACGCTGGCCGCCGCCCTCCTGGCGCAGGTCGAGCTGCTCAAGCATGTCTCGGCCGCCGTCCTCGCGGCCGCCTGTCTCAGTCTGCTCATCGTTGACCGGCGCCGGTACCGCGTGGAAACCGGTCCCCGATCGCGATGGGTTGCGTTCGTGCTGTGGGGTTTCGGGGCGATGCTGGCCATAGCTGCCGTCGGGGTGGCGGTCGGACACGCTGCCAGTCTGGTACGCCCCGCCCGCGACACGGACCTGGGTGAGGACGCCCTGGTCTCCTGGCTTGCGTTCGGCGACCCCGGAGTCGCCGTCCAGCACCTGTTCAACGGCGGGCTGCTCCTGGCGGCAACCGTCACGGCGCGCGTCGCCGTGGTCATGGGCATGCTGGTGGCTCTTGCTCCTGGGGAGGCTCCAACCAGCACGTCCGACGAGGAGCGGCACGCGGCAGCCATCGCTCGACGCTATGGCCAGGGAACGTTGCTTCCGTTCCAGCTCGGCCCCGAGGCGCTGCGATTCAGCCCCGAGGATCGCGATGGGCTGCTTGCCTACGGTCGAGATGGGCGCCTCGCCATCGTGCTTGGCGACCCCATCGGTCCGGTGACAGAGGCCACCTCGGTGCTCGACGAGTTCCTGGACACCTGCCGACGTTGCGACTGGGTTCCGGCTGTCTACCAGGCATCCGCAGCAGGGCTCGACCCGCTGCGCGCCCGCGGTTTCGTCGCCTACCACATCGGACTCGAAGCGATGCTCGATCTCGGTTCGTTCGATCTGGGCGGGCCGCGCCGTGCGAACCTGCGCCACACGGTGACCCGGGCTCAGCGTGGCGGCCTCCGCTTCGAATGGTTCCCGACCGGATTGGGCCATGAGCCGCGACCGCTCGATGTCGAGCTGCTCGAGGTCGATCGCGCCTGGCAGCTCGACGGGCGCCCGCCGCTAGGCTTCACGGTCAACCGCTACCGTCGGTCCGATCTCGCCGACAATCCCGTCGCGCTAGCACGCTCCGCGGACGGGAGGCTGATTGCCTTCACCACCTTCCGGGCGACCGGGTGCGATGGAGGCTGGGTTCTCGACCTCATGCGTCGATCCCCGGGTGGCGTTCCCGGAGCCATCGAAGCGTGCCTCGTCAGCGCCGCAACGGGCCTACGCGAGCGCGGCGCCGCGTCCTTGTCGCTTGGCCTGGCACCGCTGGCAGGTCTCGATCCCCGCCACGGGTCGCCGGTGGAGCGGGGGCTCGCCCTCGGTGCGCGAATGATCCGAAGCGGTTACGACGTGTCGGGATTGGCGTTCTTCAAGGCGAAGTTCGATCCGCGCTGGGAGCCACGCTACCTGGCGGTCGCCCGCCGCAGGCACCTTCCCGGGGTGCTGCTGGCGCTCCTGCGTCTGCACCTGGGCGGCTCCGCAGGCCTGCTCAGGGCAGGCCTGCGGCTGCGGCCCGCTGGGTGAGAGGAGTGGTGACGGAGGCCGACGCGGGGGCGGGCCAGTCCACCGACACCGCCCGCTGGCACCTCGCGCGAGCGCTCGCCTGGCGGAACCGGCTCGACCTGTTCGCCCTGGCCGCGGGAGTGACCGGGATCCTCGCCTTCCACTACTCGGGTGCCGCCTCCGGATCCCGCGACGCCTTCGTGTTCATGGGCTTCGACCCTGACCGCGCCTACCTGCTGACGGCCGGAATGGGAGCGGCGCTCGGCGGTGGTTTGGCGGGGCTCGCCGGCGGGCGCTGGCTCACGTGGGTATCCACTGGGCTCGCGGGCCTCGTCGCCCTCTTTGGGCACACCTTCATCGAGGAGACCAATCGAGCGCTCGCGGGTGCCGGCGGCGCGGGTCGATTCGACGCGACAGGCTGGTTGATCACGACCGCCTCGTTACTCGCGGCCGGATTGCTGCTCGGGCTGGCAGCCGGCATCCTGGCAGGGCAGGCGCGCGCCGGCCTCCTCGACGTGGGAAGAGGGATGGTTCGGAGCTGGCGCGCGCGTGACACTCGGGCCCTGCCCCGGGCGGGACTCCTCGCAGTCATCACCATCGTCATTGGCCTGGTGGTGGCGGTTCCGGTCCTTGGCCAGCTCGTGAACTACGGCGCTGACTCGCTGATGCTGTCCGGTGGCGCCGGCGGAATCCCGATGACCGGGGAGGGAGGGAACCCAGCAGCCCCGGTGGGGGGTCTGACGGCGCCAGCGGTGGCGTCCGCGGGTCCGGATTCTGGGTCCACGCCGGTGGGCTCCAGCGGCCAGCCCTGGGTCGCCTGGCGCCCGCAGGGGACGGGTTCGGTGATCGAGCGTGCCCTGCCGGCACCGTGGACCGGAGGCCGGAGCACACAGGCGCAGTTCTCCATCTACCTGCCACCCGGATATGCATCCAGCGGGATTCAGTATCCGGTCGTCTACGAGCTTCCGTGGCCGATCGCCTTGTGGGACAACGGCGCCAACATCCGGCCAACCCTCGACAACCTAATCGACAGCGGCCAGCTGCCAGCGAGCATCTTCGTCTTCCTGAGCAGCGGGGGCGGTCCATTCGTCGACAACGAGTGCATCGACGCGGCCGCGGGCGTGGAGGCCTTCGACACGTTTGCATCGACCGCGCTTGTTCACTACATGGACGCCAACTTCCGAACCATCGCCAGGCCCGCCGCGCGGACGCTGATGGGCGATTCGCAGGGGGGCTTCTGTGCCGCGAACGTGCTGCTGCATCACCCGGATGTGTTTCGCCAGGAGATCAGCTTCAGCGGTTACTACGCCGCGGCTCCGCTTCTCGGCATGAGCCCCAGCGCGCAAGCACCATATGCCGGCGACCGGGCCCTCGAGCTCGCCAACTCCCCGATCCTCATCGACGGCCGCGTCGCGCCGGCGCTCCGACGGCAGATGCTCTTCGCGCTGATTGCCTACCCTACCGCGCCGTTCTACGGAAGCCAGTACCAGCAATTCTCGCGTCAGGCCCGAGCGCTCGGATATCGGGTCGCGCTGATCCCGACGCCCTACGGACACTCGTGGCTGGGGGTGCGTGCGACCCTGGGCCCAGCACTGCTGACGGTCGCCAATCGTGAGGCGGCAGAGGGAGTCTTCCAGGGTTCCTAGCGCTCTTCCCCGGCCGATAGTCGCGCCCGCAAATCGGGTTACCATCCTGACGCGCCGGCCCGGGATCCCGTCGGCGGCGGTCTGTACCTCGGTAGCTGTGAACCTCATCGATCTGGCAGCATTCGCGATCCTGGCCACAACAGTGGCGCTCGGTGCGTGGGCAGGCCTCTTTCCGCAGCTGCTCGGCCTCGTGGGCGCGGCCGTTGGCTTCGTGCTGGCAGTCGTGGCAGCAGGTTCGCTGCATGCGCCGCTGGCGCAGATCGACCAGCCGATGCGCGCCTTCCTGGCTGCAGCAGGTCTGGTGGGGCTGACCTTGAGCGGTGAGGCGGCAGGCTCGGCGATCGGCTCACGCATCCGGGCGGCGATGCACGCGAGCGTCCTGGGCGGCGTGGACCTCGGGGGCGGGGTGGTCGTCGGGCTGGGTCAGGGAATTCTCGCCATCTGGATCATGGCCGGCCTGGTGCTGGCCGGCGCGGCCCCGGGCCTGGAGCGCGCCGTTGGTGCGTCGCTGCTGGTGCGATCCATCAATCGGGTCCTGCCACCTCCCGAGGGAGTCGCTCAGCAGCTCGCCTACCTGCTGGGGCCCACGGAGCTGCCAAAGCTCTTCGCCGGTGTCGAGCCTTCGCCCGCACCGCCTCTCGACCTGCCAGGCAGCGGCACGGTGCGGGCGCTGGCGCAGTCCGCCGCTGCGAGCACCGTCCAGGTAGTGACCATCGGCTGCGGCCGCGAACAGCTGGGCACCGGCTTCTTCGTGGCCGAGCACGTCGTCGTCACCAACGCGCATGTCGTGGCCGGCGGAAGCTCGATCTCGGTCGCGCTGGCGGGAGTCACGCAGCGCGCGACGCTGGTCACATTCGACGCCCGCCAGGACGTGGCCGTGCTGCACGTCGCGGCCATGACCGCGCCCGCTCTGCGCCTCGCGGGCAACCCGCCCGAGCGCGGAGTGCCGGCGGCAGCCCTGGGCCACCCTGGAGGCGGGCCGCTGGCGGTCATCCCCGCCGTCGTCACGGCTGAGTTCACCGCCTTGGGACCCGACATCTACGACCACGGCAAGGTCAGCCGCGCGATCGTGGAGGTGCGAGCCGCCGTTCGGCGCGGTGACTCGGGCGGACCGTTGTTGACCGCTCCCGGCCTGGTCGGTGGCATCGTGTTCGGGGCCTCCCGGACCTCACCGGGCGTGGGATATGCCATCGCAGCCAACTCGGTGGCGGCGGAGATCCGCGAGGCTAGCGCGCGGACCGGGGCGGTGCCATCCGGCGCCTGCACCTCCGAATAGGAACGGCGAACCAGCCGCTTCCGGCCGGGCTCGGCGTGTGGTCTAATCGCACCCCACGCCGGAGGTGCGCATGACCACCACGTCTCCCCATCGGCTGACGACCGACGAGATCCTGCGCCTCAATCGCGAGTACACCTTCTTCTCCTGGTCCGCCCAGGCGAAGATCAACCCGATCGTCATCGATCGCGCGGATGGGGTCTATTTCTGGGACCCCGACGGCAAGCGCTACATCGACTTCAACAGCCAGCTGATGAGCGTGAACATCGGTCACGGAGACCGTCGCGTGGCCGAGGCGATCGCCGAGCAGGCCCGCACCCTCGCCTTCGCCGCGCCACAGTTCGCCACCGAGGTCCGCGGACGCCTTGGACAGCTGCTGGCCGAGCTGACGCCAGGTGACCTGAAGACTTTCTTCTTCACCCTGGGCGGTGCTGAAGCGAACGAGAATGCGCTGCGCCTGGCGCGCCTGGTGACCGGTCGCCAGAAGGTGATCGCGCGCCATCGGTCCTATCACGGCGCCACCGCCGGGGCGATCAGCGTCACCGGTGACCCGCGGCGCTGGGCCAATGAGTCAGGGGGCGTCCCTGGCGTGATCCGGGTCCTGGACCCCTGGCGTTGGGGACGCGAGGAGCCTGAGCCAGTCGATGAGCATCTGGCCTATCTCGAGGAGGTGATCCAGTACG
>VBJP01000107.1:8939-13407 GCA_005880165.1 Chloroflexota bacterium
GACGAGGTGATGGCCGGCTTCGGCCGAACCGGGCGCTGGTTCGCGGTGGACCACTGGGACGTGGTGCCGGATCTGCTGACCATGGCCAAGGGCCTCACCAGCTCCTACCTCCCGCTGGGCGCGGTGGCCATGAAGCCGGAGATCGCCCACGCCTTCGACGAGCGGGTCTACTACGGCGGCCTGACCTACTCCGCGCACCCCATGAGCTGTGCGGCGGCGATCGCGGCGGTCAACGTGCTGCGCGACGACGACCTGGTGGGAAATGCCGCACGCCTCGATCCGGTGATGCGCTCGCTGCAGCATGAGCTCAGGACAAAGCATCCGAGCATCGGTGCTGTCCGCAACATCGGCCTGTTCGGGATCATCGAGCTGATCCGGAATCGCATCACGCGTGAGCCGATGGCGCCCTTCAACGCCGGCTCCCCGGAGATGAGCGCGCTGGAGGCCCGCCTGCGCGCCGACGGGCTGTACACCATGACCCACTGGAACGGGCTGTTCACCAACCCGCCGCTCTGCATCACCGAAGAGCAGCTGCGCGAGGGCTTCGCGATCATCGACGCTGCCCTGGAGGTGACGGACTCGGCGGTCGTCTGACCGCCGTGCGGCCCCTCCGGACCACTCCCAACCCCCTTGCACCTGGCTGTACCGTAGCGGGCGATACCGCGCATGGAGCCGCGGGCATCGCGCCGAAGCGGCCGTATCAGACAGCCCGCTGTACAACCAGGACCTGGCGCCGGTTCCCATCGAGAGGCGCACCTGGAACACCTACAACTACGTGGCGCTCTGGATCGGCATGGCGCACAACATCCCGACCTGGTTGCTCGCGTCGGGACTCATTGCGCTGGGGATGGACTGGGTGCAGGCGATTCTGACCATAGGCCTGGCCAATTTCATCGTGCTCATCCCGATGCTTCTGAACAGCCACGCAGGCACGAAGTACGGGATCCCGTATCCCGTCTTCGCGCGCGCCTCGTTTGGCGTGTTCGGAGCCAACCTGCCGGCCCTGCTGCGCGCGGGCGTGGCCTGCGGCTGGTTCGGGATTCAAACCTGGATCGGGGGCGGGGCGATCTACGCGCTGCTGGGGGTGATACTCGGAGAAGGCTGGACGAAGGCGGCGCCGCTGTCGCTTGGTTTCGGAGCCGCGGGCACCCAGCCATGGACCCTGTGGCTCAGCTTCCTGATCTTCTGGGCGCTGAACATCCTCATCATCCTGCGCGGCATGGACGCCGTCCGCCGCTTCGAGAACTGGGCTGCTCCCTTCGTGCTGGCGGTCGCCGTCTTCCTGCTCATCTGGATGGTGATCCAGGCCAAGGGCTTTGGGCCGATCCTGAATGAGCCCGGCAAGGTCGGCTGGGGCACCGACTTCTGGCTCAAGCTCTTCCCCCCATCCCTGATGGGCATGATCGCCTTCTGGTCGACCCTCTCGCTCAACATGCCAGACTTCACGCGGTTCGGGCGCAGCCAGCGGGCGCAGGCTATTGGCCAGCTGCTGGGGCTGCCCACCACCATGACCATCTTCCCGCTGATCGCGGTGTTCGTGACATCGGCCACGGTGGTTGTCTACGGCCAGGCGATCTGGGACCCGGTGGCCCTGACCGCCAAGTTCGACAACGCGGCGGTCGTGGCCTTCGCGGTGTTCGCGTTGGGCGTCGCAACCTTGTCGGTCAACGTGGCGGCCAACATCGTCAGCCCGTCCTACGACTTCTCGAACGCATGGCCCAAGCTGATCAGCTTCCGGACCGGCGGCCTGATCACGGGCGTGATCGGGATCTTGATCCAGCCGTGGAATCTTCTCAGCGATCCGCACGTGTACATCTTCACGTGGCTGGGCTTCTACGGCGGCGCGACCGGCGCGATTGCCGGCGTGCTGATCGCCGACTACTGGCTCATGCGCAGGACGCGGCTCAACCTCGCGGACCTGTACAAGACGACCGGCGTGTACCGATACGCGGGCGGCTGGAACTGGAGGGCGGTGGTGGCCCTGGCCGTTGGCGTGGTCCTGGCCGTTGGCGGAGCCTACACCGCCACGGGCACCCAGGGGCCCTTCCCGGCCGATGGGCTCATCTTCTTCCTGAAGCCGCTGTACGACTACAGCTGGGTGGTGGGTCTGCTGGCCGGATTCCTGGCCTACGCCGGCCTGACCATGGGCTTCCCGCGCCAGGAGCGCACGCCGGCACCGATGGTCGAGCCTGCCTCCTGACCTCGTTCTGTCAAAGCGCTCGAGGCCCCTCCGCGGAGGGGCCTCAGTCTTGCTGGTCGCCTCTCAGGCGCAGGCCACTGATCAGCGGCCGGGCGGTGGGTCCCTGGATGACAAGCGTCAGTAGGGTCGTGCCAAAGACGATCCCCTGGAGCAGGGCGCGCTGTGGAAGGTCTGTAGGCAACGACAGCGCCAGTGCGACCGACACGGCGCCCCGCAGGCCCGACCAGGCGATGACGTGCAGCCAGGAGGCTGGCATGACTCGCACCCTGCCGAGCCGATGGAGCAGCCACGCCGATCCTCCCAGCAGGCCATACACGATTACGCCTCGCGAGACGAGGAGGGCAGCGAGCACCGCGATGCTGGCGAAGGCCGCCGCCAGCAGCTGCGACACGCCGATCGCCAGGCCGATGAGCAGGAACACCAGGGTCGTGGCGAGGAAGGCGATGAACTCCCAGACGATGTCGATCGCCTGGCGCGTCTCGGCGCTCATCCCGAAGCGGCGGCCGTAGCCGGAGAAGACGAGTCCGCACGCCACGGTCGCGATGAGTCCCGACAAACCCACCTGGGCCGTCAGGAGATAGCTCCCGTAGGCGGCCACCAGGGAGATGGCGACCTCGACGAGGTGGTCGTCGAGGCCGACCAGCGCCCGCGAGGTGACGAAGCCGATCGCGACACCGATGGCGGTGGACGCCGCGATGGCGACGACCAGCTCCCAGGCCACGCCGGCAGGGCCGATGGGCACCGCCAGCGCGCCGACCGCAATGCTGAAGATGACCACACCGGTCCCGTCGTTGAACAGGCTCTCGGCCTCGACGAGCGTGGTGAGGCGCCGGGTGGCCCCCGACTGGGCCATCACCGCCAAGATGGCCGCCGGATCGGTGGCGGCCACCATGGTCCCGACCAGGAAGCTGAGCCGGAAGTCGAGGCCAACGGACACGCTCAGCGCCACTCCCACCAGGACTGCGGTGACGAGGACGCCTGGCACGGCAAGCAGCAAGACAGCCGGAAGCGAGGGGACGAGCAGTCGCAGATCGGTGCGGTAGGCGCCCTCGAAGACGAGCGCTGGCAGCAGGACGGCCAGGATCAGCTGCGGCTCGATCCGGATCTCGACCGGTGGCCGGAGGATGGCCAGCGCCACGCCCAGAACAACGAGCGCCACGCTGTAGGGCACGACCACCAGCCGTCTGGAGATGACGGCCACGATGCTGGCCGCCGCCACCAGGACGACGAAGACTTCCATGGCGCCCACGGTCGCCGAGCCGCTCACACCGCCCTCCCATGCGAAAGAAGACTGCGCAAACGCGCAGTCTCCACCGAGGCGTCGGGGTATCGGCGCCACACCACGCCGCGGCCGCAGTTACGGCGACCGGGCCACAGGATACGGGTCAGCGCCAGACGTCGTCGATGCGGGTGACAGCCTCGGATAGCGAGTCGACGACAATCGTCTCTTTGCGCAGATCCTCGGGCAGCTGCTGGATGACGCCCCACGGCCCACGCCGCACCCAGACCGGATGCATGCCGGCCGCCGCGGAGGCGATGACGTCGTTGTCGACCCGATCACCGAGGTATGCGACAAGGTCAGGCTCTGCGCCTCCCATCAGCTCCAGGGCCCGTTGGAAGAACGCCGCATCGGGCTTGTACACGCCCATCTCGTCGGACATCGCCATCACGTCGGGCTCGAAGCCCAGGGCGCGCAGCTCCGGGGTGCGGCGCGCCGGCTGGTTGGCGAGGATCGCGACCCGGTAGCCTCGGGCGCAGAGCTCCTGCACGGCCGGCAGGGCGTCGGGGTAGCAGTCATCGGGCTGGAAGCCACCGTAGAGATCCTCGGCGCGGGGCATCAGCTCACGCCAATGCGGCGCTCCGACGATCTCGAACGCGGTCCGATGGTCCCCCCCGGTAGCGATCTCGGCGCCGAGAGCGGCCATCAGCGTCAGCCGGGGAACGCCCAGCAGGTCTGCCCACACCGACCAGACCCGCGTCTCATCGATGAGCGTCTCGCCCACGTCGAGTGCGACCCAGCGCGATTCCACGAGCGGCTAGCCTAGCGGCATGTTCGCCGGCACGTCGATGCTGTTGGCGGGAGCGCTTTTCATCGGCTCCGCTGCGGCCGTCTGGCTGGCCGGCATCTGGCTCTCGGACACCACCGATGCGCTCGAGCGCCGCTTCGGGTTCGGAGAGGCGATCGGCGGCCTCCTGATCCTGGCCATCACCACCAACCTGCCGGAGATCGCGATCACCACCGGGGCTGCCGTCAGCGGCGACCTGGGA
>VBJP01000108.1 GCA_005880165.1 Chloroflexota bacterium
ACCTTTGAGCTCGAGCGCCGGCATCGGCTCCGCCTCTACTGCATCGCGCACCAGCCGATACGTGGCCGCGCCAAGGACGACTTCGCCAGGGCTTGCCGCCTGCTCCAGTCGGGCGGCCACGTTCACCGCGTCCCCGGTGACGAGGGTCTGGCTGGCGGCTTGGTCGCCGGCGACCACTTCACCGGTGTTGACACCGATGCGCAACGAGATGGGCGCCCAGCCGGTTCCTGCTGACTCGTCGTTGAGCAGGTTCACGGCCGCGCGCAGGCCGTCGGCGGCGCGGACCGCGCGGAGGGCATCGTCCTCATGGAGGGTCGGAATGCCGAACACGGCCATCACCGCGTCGCCGATGAACTTCTCGACCGTGCCGCCATGACGCTCAACCACGTGGCGCATCGCGTCGAAGTAGCGGGCGAGCATGCGGCGCGTAGATTCCGGGTCGGTCTGCTCGCCGCGACTGGTGGAGCTGACGATGTCGGCGAACAGGATTGTCACGGTCTTGCGGACCTCGCCCGGCGGCGAAGCTCCTGCCAGTGGCGTGGCGCAGTTCAGGCAGAACCGAGCACGTTCCGGGTTCTCCTCGCCACAGCTCGGGCACCGGATCATGCGGCGCAGTGTACGAGGCGCCGAAAACCAAGAAGCCCGGCGAGATGCCGGGCTTCTTCCTGGTCGGTTGGGTTGGCTAGTAGCGCGAGCGCTGAGCGGTGAAGCAGTCGCTGCAGTAGACCGGCTTGGAGCCGGTCGGGCGGAACGGCACCTGAGCCTCGCGGCCGCAGTTCGCGCATGTCGCGCTGAACATCTCGCGAGGAGCGCGATCGTAACCGCGGCTCGCGTATCCACCGTTCGAGTAGCCACCGTTGCCCGCCTCGCCTCGCGACGCCTTGCGGACGGCGCGGCAGGTGGGGCAGCGACGAGGCTCGCTGAACTGGCGATCTGCGAAGAACTGCTGCTCACTCGCGGTGAACGTGAATTCCTGGCTACAGTCGGCGCAGGTCAGCGTCTTATCGGTCATGGCTGAGTACAAAGAAAAAACTCCTTCTCATGCGGCGTCAGCGAACCTGTCTCGCCGAAATCCGATGAGAAAGAGTGATCGTGGTGCCGCGTATTCCTTGACGCCATTTTCGGCGTCGTCGCGGGAGTCTAGCAGATCCGCCTCGTGCTGTCGAACGGATGTTCGCAGGGCCGTAGAAAGGGGACGCCGGACAACCCGGCGCCCGCCCTTTCCGTCCAGGGTAGAGCCGTCACTCCCTGATCGCGATCACCTCGCCGCCGCCAACAAAGACGCTCTTGTTCGTGACGTAGATCGTCCCATCGCGCGCGATGGCGACATCTCCCGGCAGCGTGAGCTGACCGGGGACCAGCTCAGTCGTGGTTCCGCCCGAGACCTTCCACAGCGCGCCGGTCGTGTCGCCGCCGCCACCGATGAAGCCGAACACGCCGTTCTTTACGATGGACACCACGTAAAGGCTGCCGTCCGGACCGAAATCGAGCCCGGTGATGGCCGTGAAGCCGTCCATGAAGACGGTGCAAGGGCCACTTGTGGCGGACGGATCGCACGTCACGTTCCTCGCGTATGGGTCGACGCGCCAGATGCGCGAGGCGCCAGGCGTGAACGGGAAGCCTTTCAGCTCTCCCACATAGGCGAAGCCGTCAGGACCGATGGCGACCGAGGTCGGCACCGCCTCCGCGGGCAGCTCGGGTGGCGCCGGGAACGGCAGGTGTGAGGTGGACACGAGCTCGTTGGGGAACTTCGCGACCATCTGTATGCGGTGGTTCGGGCCTACCAGCAGCAGTGTGTTGTTGGCCGCGTCGGCGACGAGCGTCTCGGCGCTGTCGATCCACGCGGCTCCATACGGGTTCGAGTCGGTTGGGTTCGGCGGATTGTCGATGTCGGTCGCATCTGGGTGCGCGTTCACGAAGGCCTGGATGTCACCCAGCGTCCGACCGCCGGGCGGGCGGAGTCGCTGCACCGTGTTGAAGCGCGCGTCGGCGGTCTGAGGTCCGGCGCCGATGATCGCCACCGCGTTGCCGATGGCGTTGAGCGCCACATTGGCCGGGCCACTCACGTCGCCCTCAGGGGTCACGGCGGAGGGCAATCCAGATACGAGCGTCCGCTGTGACGCACCATTGATCACCGAGATGCGGCCTGTGCCGGCAGCTCCGGTACCTGATTCGGCAACCAGCACGCGGCCGTCTGCGCCGACCGCAATGCCGCGTGGATTGTTCAGGCCATTGGCCGCAACCCAGACCAATGGTCCGGCAGCGACAGCCGGGGGCACGACGAGCGCGATGCAGGTGAGCGCGGTGACCAGAGTCGTTGCAAGGGCACGACGAGCAACGTGCATCAGGGACCTCCTTGGGTTTGCCGGCCCGACGGGCGATCGGCCGTGGCTGCTGTCTCGAGGGCGGTCCCCAACAATATGCGTGTGCTGCGGTGCGGTCTAGGCCGGTGCGGGACGTTTCGAGACGCAAACCACCAATCTCGGTGCACACCGGCACCATGCACCTGAGATCTCAGTGCCGTTGGCGGCCGTCCTCGAGCTGGCGCCGGAGCTCCTCGTTCACCAGCCGTGCATCGCCCCGACCCGCCAGGCGCTTCATTGCCTGCCCCACCAGGAACCCGTAGACCTGCTGCTTTCCGGCGCGGTACTCGGCGACCTGCGCGGCGTGCTCCTCCAGCGCGGCTCGCACCTCCTGGGTGATAAGCGTGAGGTCGCTCACCTGGCCCAGCCCGCGCTCGCCGATCACCCGCGCCGGCGACTCACCGGACTCGAAGGTCTCGGCCAGCACAGTCTTGGCCACGCCCCCCGAGACGCGCCCGGCATCCAGCTCACGCAGCAGCTCCGCGAGCCCATGGGGCCGCAGTGCGACGTCTGAGGCTCGCAGCCGCTCGGCGGCATGGACGTTCAGCAAACGGCTGAACTCGCCCGCGACCCAGTTCGCGGCCAGCTTGGGTGGGATCTCGAGCTCCACGACGCCGTCGAAGTAGTCGGCCAGCGCCACGTCCGACGTGAGCACCCCCGCGTCGTACGCCGAGAGCCCCAGCTCCCGCTCGTACCGAGCACGCCGCGCTGCGGGCAGCTCCGGCAGACGCGCGCGCAGCTCGTCCACCCATGCTTCCGAGGGCCGCAGTGGCGGCAGGTCCGGCTCGGGGAAGTAGCGGTAGTCGTTCGCCTCTTCCTTGGAGCGCTGGATGATCGTCCGACCCTTCCCCTCGTCCCAGCCGCGCGTCTCCTGGACCAGCGGCTCCCCATGCTCCAGCGCCTCAGTGTGTCTCGCGACCTCGAACTCCATCGCGCGCTCCAGTGACCGGAAGGAGTTGAGGTTCTTGACCTCCACCTTCGTCCCCAACCGTTCGGTCCCGGCCTCGCGGACCGACACGTTCCCCTCGATCCGCATGCTGCCTGCCTCCATGTCGGCGTTCGATGCGCCGATGTATCGCAGGATGTCGCGCAGCGCTTCCCCATAGGCGCGCGCCTGGGCCGGCGAACGGATGTCCGGCTCGGTCACGATCTCCATCAGCGGCACGCCGGCCCGATTGAAGTCGACCAGCGTATGGCCTCGTCCACCGTGCAGCAGCCGCGCCGTGTCCTCCTCCAGGTGCGCGCGTGTGATGCCGACCACCACATCGGTTCCTTCTGATGCAACCGGCACCTCCAGGCGCCCACCGCTGGTCAGCGGCAGCGCGTACTGGCTGATCTGGTAGCCCTTGGGCAGGTCGGGGTAGAAGTAGTTCTTGCGCTCGAAGCGCACCGCTTCGGTCTCGACATGGCATCCGAGAGCAAGCCCGGTCAGCATCACCAGCTCGACCGCGCGCCGGTTGATGACCGGAAGCGTTCCAGGCATGCCCATGCAGATGGGGCAGACGCGCGTGTTGGGCTCGTCCGGGTGGCCCTCCACCGGAGCGGTGGCGCAGGCACAGAACATCTTCGAGGCCGTTCGCAGCTGGGCGTGCACCTCGATCCCGATGATCGTCTCGTAGCGCGTCGTGACGGCCACGTTCGGATTGTACCGATGGTGGCCGCTGAGGCCGGCTCGGGCCGGCTGGTCGCGCGGTCGGGTCCACTCGCAGCAGCGGCCCCGAAGCGGTTATCGGGTATCCTTCCGCGCCATGAAGATCGGGGAGTGGGAGGGGATCGGTCGTTCGCGGGCGCTGGTTGCGCATCAGCTCGGCGAGCTCCATGCCGACGAATATGCCGCTCACGTGACCATCTCCGAGAACGGGCGTCAGCGGATCCTGGTGGCGGCCGACCTCGGACTGTTCGAGTTCAGCTGGGGCCCGAACACCAGCGACCCGGACTCGATCTGGTACCTGCGCGGCGGCGTGACGCGCTGGCCATCGGTCAAGGGGCTCAGGCTGCAGACCGACGCGCAGTTCGACCCCGTTGGCGAGAAGGTCCAGTCGATCTGGCGCCTGGTCGCCGAGGAGCCCAAGCTCGAGCTCGCCTCGACCACCGAAGAGGACCCCAAGGCGCTCCCCGCCCTCCTGGCCTTCGCCCGCGCCTGCATCGAGCACGTCGCCTAATCACGTCCCCTAATCACGTCGTGCAATGCTGACGCCAGATGTCAGATGTGGCGCACTAGGATGGCGGGCATGACAGAGAGCGGCTTCGTCGACTTCAACCATGGGCGCATCTACTACGAGGCGGAGGGCGAGGGTCCGGCCCTGACCCTCATCCACGCCGGCGTGGCGAACCTCCGCCAATGGGACGAACAGGTTCCTGCCTTCGCCAAGCGCTTTCGGGTGATCCGATACGACACCCGCACGTTCGGCCGAACGACCAGCGAGAACGTCGAAATCTCGAACCGTGCGGACCTGGCCGCCGTGCTGGACCACGTGGGAGTGACCCAAACGGCGGTGCTGGGCCTCTCCCGCGGCGGCTCGATTGCCGTCGACTTCACGCTCGACTACCCCGATCGCGTGACGGCCCTCATCGCGGTGTCGGCCGGGCTGGGTGGCTTTCAGTCGCCGCCAACGCCGGATGAGCAGGCACTCTGGGACGAATACGACCGCCGCTATGAAGCCGGCGACTGGGACTGGATCGTCGACACCGAGACGGCCTTCTGGGTCGACGGCCCGCGCCAGCTTGCGGATCGCGTCCCCGCCGCGATTCGCGACCGCGTCCACGACTGGATCGCGCAGGGGTACCGCGATCACGCCAAGGAAGACCCCACCTCCCAGCCGCTCGAACCGCCCGCGGCGAACCGGCTCGCAGACATCCGGGTGCCCACGCTGGTGATGGTCGGTGACCTGGATGAGGGCGGCACCATCGAGGCCTGCCGCAAGCTGGCGACCGACATTCCCGGCGCCCGGTTCGAGCTCTTCGAGGGCGTGGCCCACATGGTCAACCTCGAGCAGCCGGAGCGCTTCACGCGACTGGTCCTCGACTTCCTGACCGATGCCGGCATCGCCACGCCGCTCGCCGCCGAGGCACGCGCTTAGAGCACCACACCTGACCATCGGGTCGGCCAAGCTCAGCCCAGCCCAGCCCAGACCACCCAGCCCAGCCTAGCCCAGCCTAGCCCAGCTAGAGGACCACGATTCCGTAGGCTCCGGGATCGTTGCCGTCCCGAAGAGCCCGCATCACCTCGCGGGTGGCGAGAGGAAACGTGCGACGCATCATCGGCAGCGCGCTTCGAAGCAGAGCCCGATTGCGATCGGTCGATGGGACGAGAAGCAGCATCCGGCGAACACCACTATCCCGCTCCTTGAGATGCATGCGGCGCTCCAGCGCCTGGAGGTCATACGGTCGTGTCTCCGCTTCGATGCCAATCGACACGGGTCCATCCAGGCGCACATCCCAGGCGCGCAAGTCCCCCGGCACGGACATTGGGGCCTCGTGGGTGACGCGCCAGGTCGGGGCCAACGGCTGCTCGAATCGTTCGAGGACCGCGAGCTGGCCCTTATCTCGAATCGGCTGGCCGATCGGGTAGGTCTTTACGGAAAGCTCCGAGCCAAGGATCGCGGTGATCGCGGCAGCGCGTGCGACCGTGACGGCAGGGGTCTTTCCGCGCTCGATCCTGCTGTATGTCTCACGCGAGATACCCAGGGCACGGGCGAGCTCCTTCTGCGAAACGCCGGCAGCAAGGCGTAGGCCGTGCCACTCGGTCGCGAGATCCCGCACGAGCCGCGAGCCACGCTGGATTCCCCGTTCTCTGAGACCTTCCCGGGAGCCCATCATTTGGATGATGGTTGGCGCCTGTTACCCCGGGCTTAGTCCTGCATTCAGCGCAGGTCAGCGCGGTGGTCATCCAGCGCCACGCTACGGGCAACGTGACCCGAATCCGGTCACCGCGCTTCGCATCAGATGGTCTGAGCCCCGCAGATGGGTCACGTGGCGTCACAAGATCGAGATTTGGAGCCGCTAGCGTGGCATGACGTGACCATCGGGTCGGCCAGTGC
>VBJP01000109.1 GCA_005880165.1 Chloroflexota bacterium
GGCCTCCACGGTCACGGGCGGCTGCGTGCAGGCGGCAAGCGCCACGGTGACCGCCAGAAGAGCGATGGCTCGGAGCCGAAGGCCTCGATGTCGACCCATCGACAACCATCCTACTCGGGCCGATCCTCGCTACCATCCGGGTCATGGTCAGCTATGACGAGCGGACCGCGTTGATCGTGGTCGACGTGCAGAACGACTTCGCCGACCCGGTCGGAAGCCTGGCGGTGCGCGGCGGTGACCGGATCGTGCCGCGGGTCAACGAGGAGATCCGGAACGCGACCGAGGGCGGGGGCGCCGTGGTCCTCACCCAGGACTGGCACCCCGAGTCGACGCCGCACTTCGCCAAGGACGGCGGCATCTGGCCGGTGCATTGCGTGGCGGGGACTTGGGGCGCGGAGCTGCATCCAGCGCTCGAGGCGGTCGCGGACGCCCCCCGCGTGCGCAAGGGCCGCAACGGCGAGGACGGGTACTCGGGTTTCACCATGCGCGAACCACTGAGCGGCCAGGAGATGCCCACCGAGCTCGACTCGCTCCTCCGGGAGCGCGACGTGGAGCGCGTCGTGATCTGCGGGCTGGCGACCGACTACTGCGTGCGCGCCACCGCGCTCGATGCACTCCGGCTCGGCTACACGACGACGGTTCTGGGCGACGCGATCGCCGCGGTCGAGCTGGAGGAGGGGGACGGCGAGCGCGCGATCGAGGAGGTACGGGAGGCGGGAGCTATTCTCGCCTGAGGCTACGTCCGCCGCCAGCTCCAGGCTGCAAGCACCACACCGCCGATGGCGGTCAGGAACCCGATCACGAACCAGGTGCGGTCTGCGGTCATGAAGCTCCGCGGGGCGAGCGGCAGGTTCAGGCCTTGGGCGACCCACACCGCCCCGGCGAGCGCGGCCAGGACTCCCAGCGAGACACCCGTTGCGCGCATGGCGGCAGCATAGGTCGATGTATTGCAGGGCGCCTCGCCATGGGTATACTCCGCGCGTCGGGTTACGGCTCGATGCCGGATAGACTTCCCTCCCCTCCCACCACGTTCTCAACGGTCGGCTCCGGGGCAGCGGCAAGACCCCTGGGCGGCGTCGATGACGTGGACCGCCCGACATGGAAACCATTCACTGGGAGGGGTCATTCGTGACCTACACCGACAAGGTGCTGCAGTGTGCGGATTGCGGCGTTGACTTCGTCTTCTCCGCCTCCGAGCAGCAATTCTTCGCGCAGAAGGGATTTGCCTCTGCGCCCAAGCGCTGTGCGTCGTGTCGCGCTCAGCGTCGCGCCACGATGGGCGGTGGCTCGAGCTACGGGAACGGCGGCGGAAGCAGCTATGCCCGTGGCCCGCGCGAGCTCTTCGACGCGACCTGCGCACGGTGTGGCAAGGAGACGCAGGTGCCGTTCCGGCCGACCGGGGCGCGACCGGTCTACTGCAGCGACTGCTTCCGGCTGATGCGCGGCTGACCGTCCGCACTGCAGACCGACAGGCACCGAACCGGGTGGCTTCGCGAGGAGTCCCCCGGTTCTTCGCTTTCTGCGCTCGACACCCGGGGCGGGACCCAGCCCCGGTACTCGAGGCGGGCGGCCCTCGGTCTCTGCCCTGCGCATGCGAAGGAGCGGCGGCGCCATCCATGCACCAGGTGAATCCCAATCAGCGGTTCTCGTCCGTGGATGACGGATTCGCGCGCCACCCAGGCACCCGGCTACTGACGTCGCCTCTGCGGCGGGCTTAACGACCTCCTGCGCCAACCCGACACGCGCCCTGCGGGTATCTGGCGGTCGAGGGAGCCCATGGGCGGGCGACCCACCGTGGAGCAGGTTGGCCCATTAGGACCCGGATGATCCGCCCCGTATCATGGTTTCGCACACGAATGCCAAGCATCGGAGCCAGAGAGTGACCAACGAGCACGACCAGTGGCGCGAGCTCGGACAGCAGCTCCGCGTCGACTCCATCCGCTCGAGCTCGGCCGCCGGATCAGGGCATCCGACCTCATCGATGTCGGGTGCCGACCTGATGGCCGTCCTGATGTCGAAGTACCTGCACTACGACTTCGGGAATCCCAAGGACCCCCACAACGACCATCTGATCTTCAGCAAGGGTCACGCCTCACCTCTGCTCTACGCGATCTACAAGGCGGCTGGCGCCATCCCGGACGACGAGATGCTCACCTTTCGCAAGCTCGGCAGCCGCATCGAGGGCCACCCGACCCCGGTGCTCCCCTGGGTTGACGTGGCGACCGGCTCGCTCGGGCAGGGCCTGCCGGTCGGGGTTGGCGTAGCGCTGGCCGGCAAGCGTCTCGATCAGCTCGGATATCGGGTCTGGGTGCTGTGCGGCGACTCGGAGATGGCCGAAGGCTCCATCTGGGAATCCTTCGAGCACGCCGCCTACAACGGTCTCGACAACCTGACCGCCATCGTCGACGTGAACCGCCTCGGTCAGACCGGGGAGACGATGCACGGCTGGGACCTGGACGCCTATGCCCAGCGGGCGGAGGCGAACGGCTGGCACGCCATCCAGATCAATGGTCACGACGTGGCGGCCATCGACGCCGCCTACCAAGAGGCGATCGGCAACACCGGCCGCCCGACGGTCATCCTGGCCAAGACGGAGAAGGGCCACGGCGTGGCGGAGGTGGCCAACAAGAACGGCTTCCATGGCAAGCCGCTGCCACACCCCGAGGAGGCGATCGCCGAGCTCGGCGGCATCCGGCACATCCACGTCGAGGTCCCCAGGCCCAATGGCGTCGGCGAGCCCCATCGCTTTTCGACCGGCGAGCTGCAGCTGCCCGCCTACGAGCCGGGCGGCAAGGAGGCGACGCGCAAGGCGTACGGTGACGCGCTGGTGGCTCTCGGCCGCTGGCGCGGTGACGTGGTCGCGCTCGACGGGGAGGTCAGCAACTCCACCTACGCGGAGGAGTTCAAGGAACAGCTCCCTGATCGGTACTTCGAGATGTACATCAGCGAGCAGCAGATGGTGGCGGCCGCGGTCGGCCTCCAGGTTCGGGGCTGGCGTCCCTTCGCCAGCACCTTTGCCGCCTTCCTGTCACGCGCGTACGACTTCGTGCGGATGGCGGCTGTCAGCCGAGCGAACATCGTGCTGACCGGGTCACACGCCGGTGTGAGCATCGGCGAGGACGGACCATCGCAGATGGCGCTTGAGGACATCGCGGCGCTGCGCGCCGTGCACGGCAGCACGGTGCTCTATCCATCGGACCCGAACCAGACCGCGGACCTGATGCGCCAGCTCCCGGACCGCGAGGGAATCGTCTTCCTGCGCGCCACGCGCGAGAAGACGCCGGTCATCTACCGGCCCGGCGAGTCGTTCCGGATCGGCGGAAGCCGCGTGGTCCGTTTTTCCGAGGGAGACCGTGTGACCCTGGTGGCCGCGGGCATCACGCTCCACGAGGCGCTGGCCGCGGCGGAGACGCTGGCGGGCGACGGAATCGCAGCCCGGGTCATTGACCTGTACAGCATCAAGCCCATCGACGCCGAGACCCTGCGCGAGGCCGCGGTAGAAACGGGCCAGATCGTCACCATCGAAGACCATTGGCCGGAGGGTGGCCTGGGAGATGCAGTCCTCGACGTCTTCGGACCGATGGGATCCGATCACCCGCGCGTCACCAAGCTGGCCGTGCACAACATGCCAGGCTCGGCGACGCCGGCGCAGCAGCTGGCCGAGGCGGGCATCGACGCGCAGGCGATCGTGCAGGCCGTCCGCGAGCTGGTCGGGGCGCCGGCGGGCGCATCGGCCCAGGAGGTTCACGCGTGAACACGTTGCAGCAGCTCTTCAACGAGGAGCGCCAGTCGCCCTGGATCGACTTCATCGATCGGCAGCTGATCGAGAGCGGCCGCCTCGACGCGCTGATCGGCGATGGCCTGCGTGGCCTGACCAGCAACCCGACGATCTTCGCCAAGGCCGTCTCCGGCGGCCATTACGACGAGTTGGTGCGGCGCATGCTCGACGCGGGCGAGAGCGACCAGGCCATCTATGAGGAGATCGCCGTGGGGGACGTCGGCGAGGCGCTCGACCACCTGCGGCCGATCTACGACGAGTCCGACGGGGGCGATGGCTTCGCCAGCATCGAGGTCGAGCCCGAGCTCGCCGACGATACCCAGGGCTCGCTGGCCCGCGCCCGCCATCTCTGGACGCGCCTGGGCCGTCCGAACGCTTTCGTCAAGATCCCCGCCACCGAGGCCGGCCTCCCGGCCATCGAATCGGCCATCGCCGAGGGGATCAACATCAACATCACGCTGATGTTCAGCGTCGAGGTGTACCGGCGCGTCGCGGAGGCCTACATCGGCGGCCTGCGCAGGCGGCTGGCGAACGGCCAGGACATCCACCGCGTGGCGTCGGTCGCCAGCTTCTTCGTCAGCCGGGTGGACACCAAGGTCGACAAGATGCTCGAGCAGGTCGGCACGGACACCGCGCTGAACTGCCGGGGCAGGGCCGCCATCGCGAACGCGCGCCTCGCCTACGAGGCGTACCTCGAGATCTTCCATGGCCCCGAGTTCGCCGACCTGCGCGAGGCCGGGGCGCAGGTGCAGCGCTGCCTGTGGGCCTCGACCTCGACCAAGAACCCGGCCTATCGCGACGTGCTCTACGTCGAGGAGCTGATCGGCCCGGAGACGGTCGACACCATGCCGCTCGAGACGATCACCGCCTTCCTCGACCACGGCAGCGTGGCGCGGCGGCTGGATGCGGACCTGCATGCCGCATACGACCAGATCCGCGCCATCGAGGCGGAGGGGATCTCGATGGAGCAGGTGACAGCCGAGCTCCTGGCGGAAGGGGTCGTTTCGTTCGCCAAGAGCTTTGACGAGCTGATCGCGACGATCGGGAGCAAGCGCCAGGCGCTGGCCCCCGCATGACGAACGCCGGCAGCGCCGGCAGCAGCTCGGCCGGCACCGATGGCGGGGTCGCCGCTGGCCGGCTGCAGGCTGCAGTCGAAGAGCGGCTCGGCGCCTGGGAGGCTGATCGCGTCGCCCAGAGGCTGTGGTCCAAGGACGGGACGCTGTGGGCCGCGTCGGGCAAGGCGCCGGATGCACTGGCGGCCTGGATGGGCTGGCTCGATCTGCCGGCGGCCATGACCGATCGCATCCAGGAGCTGACGCATCTTCGTGACGACATCCTGCGCGACGGGTACCGACGCGCCGGCGTGCTGGGGATGGGCGGCTCGTCGCTCGCCCCCGAGCTCTTCAGCCGAAGCTTCGAGGCACCGCCGGATCAGGGTGCCGAGCTGCGCATCCTGGACTCCACGCATCCCGAGGCGGTACGCGGCTTCCGCGAGTGGGCGCGAAGCGCCCGCACCTTCTTCTGCGTATCGTCGAAGTCGGGGACGACCACCGAGCCGAACGCCTACCACGCGGCGATGGCGGAGGTCGCGCCTGCCCTTGATTTCCTGGCCATCACCGATCCGGGCACGCCGCTCGCAGATCTCGCCCGAGCGCAGGAGTTCCGCGGGATCGTCGAGGGCCCGTCAGACGTCGGTGGCCGGTACTCGGCGCTCAGTGTCTTTGGCCTGGTGCCCGCCGCCCTGCACGGCGTGGACCTCGGCGGCCTGCTGGAACGCGCGATGGCCATGGCCGATGCGTGCCGCCGTCCGGCCAGCCGAAACCCCGGGCTGCGGCTGGGGGCCTTCATGGGCGAAGCGGCCCGCGGCGGCCGCGACAAGCTCACCATCCTGACCTCGCCGCGACTCGCGGCCTTCGGGGACTGGGTGGAGCAGCTGATCGCGGAAAGCACGGGCAAGGCCGGGACCGGCATCGTGCCCGTCGTTGGCGAGGCGCCGGCGCCCGCGGAGGTATACGCGGCCGATCGCTGCTTCGTCTTCCTGGCGCTCGCATCGGAGGCGGATCCGGCCTTGTCGCGCCTGGCTCTCGACCTGAAGCGCCTCGGCCACCCGGTGGAAGAGATCGTGCTCGCCGACGCCTTCGACCTGGGAGCCGAGTTCGTTCGCTGGGAGGTCGCCACTGCGGCGGCGGGCATCGTGCTCGGCATCGACCCCTTCGACCAGCCCAACGTCCAGGAGAGCAAGGACGCCACCAAGGCGCTGCTCGCCGCCTACGCGGAGCAGGGGGCGCTGCCCGCATCGGCCCCCATCGTTGCGGAGACCGGATTGAGCGCCTACGCCGACGTCCGCGTCCTGGGCGACGCGCCGGTGAGCGTGGACGGGGCGGTTCGCCAGCTGCTCGATCTGGTGGGGGATGGCGACTACTTCGCGATTCTCGCCTACGTTCCCAAGGACCCGGACCTCGAAGCCCGGCTACAGCAGGTACGGCGGAGGGTGCGCGATGCGCTGGGGGTGGCCACCACCCTTGGCTTTGGGCCACGTTTCCTGCACTCGACCGGGCAGCTGCACAAGGGCGGCCCGCCGAGTGGCGTCTTCCTGCAGATCACCGCAGAGCCGCGCAAGGACCTGCCCATCCCCGGCTGGGAGGAGACCTTCG
>VBJP01000317.1:0-594 GCA_005880165.1 Chloroflexota bacterium
AGTTCCCTACGAGGGTACTGACCTCGCCCGGGAACCGCGGACGCGACGATTAATCGGCTGAGGGCTCCAGCTCTCCGTGAGGGGGAGCAAGGACCTCGGCCGCCACCTGCGTCGCCACGTGCATCCGCGTCGCGGGCATGAGCACCAGCACCACGAGCGAGGCAAGCAGCGCTGTCCCGATGCCAAGCACGAAGGTCGAGGCCGTTGCGATCGAGAATGCCTCGTGGATGCCGCGCACGATCGCCGGTATCAGTGGCTGCACCTGAGCACGGGCCTGCTCGGGGATGCTGGCGAGGATGCTCGCTCCCAGGTTCCCAACGCCACCGAAGTTGTTCAGCGCCGATCCCCCACCCTGCGCGAACCGCGCGGCGAAGTCTGCGGGCACGCCTGCGGCCTGAATCTGCTTGGGCATCTCCTCGAGGAGCACGGACCCGAAGATCGAGCCGGTGATCGCCAGCCCAACCGTGCCGCCCACCTGCTGGAAGAGCGTCAGGCTGCTCGTCCCGGTGCCAAGCTCACGCGGGGGCACGTTGTTCTGGACGACGAGGGTGAGGATCGCGAACGCCGGACCGACGCCGACCCCGGCGATCGCCA
>VBJP01000317.1:624-3091 GCA_005880165.1 Chloroflexota bacterium
GCCGACGGCCGAGACGACCAGCGAGCTCACCATGATCGCCTTGAAGCGGCCTGTCCTTGCCACAATCTGACCCGTGGTGATGGCCGAGACGATCAGGCCCAGGAGCAACGGCAGGATCTGGTAGCCGGAGATGGTGGCCGAGCTGCCCTGCACCACCTGGTACCAGCGCGGCAGGAAAACGACGGCTGCGAAGAAGCCCATGATCGCCAGGAACATGGCAGCCACGCTTGCCGTGAAGGCCCGAATCCGGAAGAGGTGGAGAGGGACGATGGGCTCCTGCGCGCGCGCCTCCACCCAGACGAACACCGCCGCCAGAACCAGGCCCAGCGCGATGAACCCGCCGACGTCGCCATCGGTCCATTGACCGAACTGCTTGTTGGTCAGACCGACGAGGATCGGCACCAGGGCCGCCACGAAGAACGCCGCCCCGAGATAGTCGATGCTGCGGGCCGCACTCTCGTCGCGGTGGGTGGGCAGGATGCGGAAGATCACGTACAGCACCACCACGCCGATGGGCAGGTTGACGAAGAAGATCCAGTGCCAGCCGATGTTGTCGGTGATCAGGCCACCGATTGCCGGACCGATGATCGAGCTCAGGCCGAAGACCGCGCCGAAGAAGCCCAGGTACTTGCCCCGCTCTGACGGGGAAAAGATGTCGCCGATGATGGCGATCGAGATGGGGAAGAGCGCTCCCGCACCCAGTCCCTGGAGGCCGCGGAAGGCAATGAACTGCCACATCGTCTGCGAGATGCCGGCGAGCAGCGAGCCGACAAGGAAGATGCCCACGCCCAGGAGGAAGAGCGGGCGCCGGCCGAAGAGGTCGGACAGCTTGCCGTAGAGCGGGCCGCTGATGGTGGCGGTCAGCAGGTAGCTGGTGAAAGGCCAGATGTAGACGTCGTTCCCCCGCAAGTCGGTCACGATCCTGGGGAGCGCGGTGCCGACCACGGTCTGATCAAGCGCCGCCAGGAAGATGCCGGCCAGGACAACGACCAGGATCTCGATGCGTTCGCGTTGCGGCAGCTCGATTGGGGCGCGGTCGTTGGCGTGGGCGTCGTGGTTGCGAAGGGGCGCAGCGGTCATAGGGGAGGGTCTCCGGTGGGGGCTCGGGGAGGGAATGAGTAGGCCCCCAGTCTAGGGGCCAAACTTGCCAGATTTAGTCAGGATCTCGGGGTGGGAAGCTCGGTGGGTGGGGCATTCGCCGGCACGCGCGATGGGTATCGAATCGCCGGAGAACCCGTGAAGCCTACGACCTCCGTCGATTTCATGCAGGCTCGCAGTCTCAGGAGCCTGCGTAGAGCACGAGCAACGAAAACGTCAGGCGCCGCTGCGGCCCTCGTGGAGCCACGCGATCACCTCGGCGGCGCTCTGGTCGGGCGGGAAGACCGGGTAGAAGACGTGGGTGACCACACCGTCGTCGATCACCAGCGTGAATCGTTTGAGCAGGGTCATCCCCGCCGTCGTGAAGACGGGGAGGCGCAGCGCATCGGTCAGTTGCAGATGCTCGTCGGAGAGCAGCGCGAACGGCAGGTTCAGACGTTCGGCCGCCTCGTGCTGGTAGTCGGTCGTCTGGGTCGAAAGCCCGAACACATCCGCGACGCTCCGCAAAGTGGTCGCGGAACGCGCATGCCTGCGGCGTGCAGCCGCGAGCCCCCGGAATGAGGTCCCAGCCATCGGGGTTCGGAACACCCGGCCGGCCAGTGCGTGGATAGGCGTACACGATCGAGCGCCCGGGAAGGCGTGAGAGGTCGACGGTGCTGCCATCGGTCGCCGGAAGCGGCACGGATGGCAGGCGCGCGCCATTCAGGTGGCGCGTCGCGCCGTCGTCCACCGGCACTGGGATGGTCGACCAATCCGGCGTGTCCACGCTTCCGCTCATCGGCTCACTCCGCGATTCGGTCCTGGGTGCGGTCGAAGAGCTTGGCGACCAGCGCGGTCCACCCGGTCTGGTGGCTGGCGCCGAGGCCCGCTCCGGTGTCGCCATTGAAGTACTCGTAGAACAGAAGCCTGTCCCCAGATCCGTCCGCGCCCGGCAGATGCTGTCCGCTGAAGAGTGGTCGCCTGCCCTGGGCATCGGCCAGGAAGATGCGTTCGAGGCGTCGGGAAATGTCTGCCGCGACCTCGTCCAGGTTCCGGAGCTGGCCGGAACCCATGGGATGCTCGACGCGGAAGTCGTCGCCGTAGAAGTGGTGGAACTTCTGTAGCGCCTCGACGATCAGGAAATTGATGGGAAACCAGATTGGGCCGCGCCAGTTCGAGTTGCCGCCGAAGAGCGCCGTCTCCGATTCGGCTGCCTCGTAGTTGACCCGGTATTCCCGGCCGTCGATGGCAAGCACGTACGGATGATCGAGGTGGTAGCGGCTCACCGAGCGCACGCCGTAGTCCGACAGGAACTCGGCCGGGTCGAGCATGCGCGCCAGGATCTGCTTCATCCGATGCCCGTGGACCAGCGCCAGCAGGCGCCGTTTGC